>CAMOCU010000095.1 GCA_946610835.1 uncultured Clostridia bacterium
CGGAGACGTGGACGGTAAACCCGGTGGTCATGCATCAGGAGAGGCTGTGCGAACATTGTCAAACCTGTATGCATGTATGCCCGAATCATGCGGTATCGTTCGAAAACGGAACCTATCAGCTGCGCATGGCGGATCTCCATACTGCCGAAATCCGTCTCGTACGTAAAAAAATACCAGTACAGCCCTTTTTCCGCCACGGCGAATGTGATCCGCCACCACTCTTCGCCCGCGCCCTGCATCCCGTCCCACTCGGCACGCCGGGACAGCGTAAAACCGTCCTCGCGGCGCAGGTGAATCTGCATACCGCGGCAGCATACCTCGCGCGGCAGAATCAGCCGAAACGTCAGCTGCTGCCCGGCCGCGGCCGCGCCGAACGGAGATTTGTGGTATTCTTTTCGGGAATGAAAGGGAATATAAAACATGGATGAATACTCTCTTTTCGCAAAATCACGCCGGGGGCAGCATAGACACCTGCAGCAGCACGGTCATCAGAAAATACCCCAGCACAAACACTAGTACATACGCAAGAATGCGGCTGATAATACGCAGCGCCCTGCGTCGGCGCACCTTGATATAATAGGCATATGTACCGCTGTAATGGCGAATGAACGGAACCGTCTCTTTTTTGTTTCGCATACCGGCGCCTCCTTTACGCAAACAGCGCTCTGCCGGACAGCCCCGAAAAGGCGAGCGACAGCATCGCTACGTATAAAAACATCGCCGGCGTGCCCTTGAACAGGGGCGGAATGTCGCGGTTGTTTTCCAGGCGGCGCAGTCCGATATTGACCAGAAACAGCGCCAGCACAAAAGAAAGCCCTGAACCGACGCCTGTTCCGATGCTTTGCAGCATTGTAAAACCGGCCTGCCGATTGATCAGCGGCACGGCAAATACCATTGTGTTGAGCGCGGCAATGCCGAGCATATTGAAAAATTTCTGTGCGGGATGCAGGAATATGTGCAGCAGCAGCACAGTCACACAGTAAAGCGCCGCCAGCACACCGCCGAAAATCAGCACATGCGCCGCCGCACCCATACGGTTGATGTTCCCGATCGTGTCCAGATACCGGCACAACAACGCCGTGACGGTCGAATAAAATGCGATCATCACCGCAAAGGGAGCGAACTGTTTGGGCTTTGTGGACATGCGGATCGCCTCGCTTGAGCCGTATCCGCCGCTGAAAACGAGATTTTGCACAAAAATCATGTACAGCGCGGTCTGGATGAGTGTAAACAGATTATGCATCGTCATCCTCCTTGCCGTCGAACGCGGCGTTCTCAAGCCCCTCGATTTCGGCCAGAATCGCGTCCAGTTCCTCCTGCAGATTGAACGCGCCGAGATCAAACAACGCGAACGTATCCTGCGGATCGTCGCTCGACGCGCGCTCGTAAAAATCCGCCGCCGTGCTTTCCTCGCTCGCAACGCTCTTGCGCTGCGGCGCACTCGCGCGCGCATTTCCCTGCGCCGCGGCGGCCGAAGCGGCAGGCGCAGCCGGCTGTGCCGGATCGGACGCAGCGGCGCTCTTGGCAGGCACTGTCTGCACAAGTGTGGCAGCCGGCTTCGCCTTGCGGCGCTGCTTGATACCAAACGCCATCTCGGCGTCGTATTTTGTCAAGTGTGCGGAGATGAACCATTTCAGGAATGCCGCCGTAAAGCCCAGCACAATAAATCCGCCGAACGGCATGGCCAATCCGCGCAACGGCGGCGTGTCAAAGATCTTCCAGTCGCCGATCATGCCGCTGCCCAGCAGGCCGCGCACCAGACCGGACGTCATCAGCACCAGCGACGTACCCAAGCCGTTGGCCAGCGCGTCCAGAAAACTCAGACGCAGACTTTTTTTGACAGCGAAGTTTTCGCACCGCAGCGCGACTGCGGAGGACGCCGCCATCAGCGGCAGATACACGCCCACGCGGTTCAGAAGATCCGGCGCGCCGGTTTTGAGAAATTCGGATGTGTAGGCGCACACCACCAGCCCGATGATAAAATAGATCACCACACGGATGCGGCGCGGAATTTTTTTGAGCAGAAGCGACGCAATGCATTCGCACACGATCAGCAGACCTGTCACAATCACCGACAGAACGGTTGACACGAAAATATCGGCCGAAGCCGCCACGGCAGGGCACAGGCCGATCACCTGCACGAGCACGGGATTTTTGACCAGAATGCCGTGGATCATGATCCGCGACGGAGTCAGGACGGCACGCTTTTTTTCAGGCATGGACGGCGTCCTCCTTCCCGGCGGCAGCGGCCCTGGCCTTGCGCGCTTTTTTCTTTTTCTTTTCCCGGCGGATCAGCCGCACCTCGATCGCCGGCCATGCGGCGTTGGCAATCAGCACGCCGAAACAGACGCTGTCCTCAAAATTGGACCAGTGCCGCAGGAGCATGACCACCACAGCGGAAAAGATGCCGTAGTAGATCCGATGGGACGGCTTTTGGGGCGAGATGGCGGGATCAGTCACAAAAAACAGCGCCGCGAACATCAGCGTACCCGCGCACAGTTCCATGCAAAGCGACGTTGTCCGCCCGCCGAATACGCGCGGGAACAACACGGCAATCGCTGCCGCGGTGATCAAAAAGGAAAGTGTATTGAGAATCGCGCGGCGGTACCGCACGCCCATATAAATCATGCCCGCCAGCAGCACCAATACGCATGACGCGCCCATCGGCCCCGGAGTGTTGCCGATCAGAATATCAAAAATATTGACCGTGTTCAGCCGGATCGCCGTGCCCTGGTGCAGCATTCCGGACAAAGACAGACCGCGCGCCGCATCCGCCGCAAGATTGCCGCGGATCGGGTAGGAAAACACTTTGTCCGGCCAGCAGAGCGTCATGAACGCAAAACCTGCCGCCGCCGGCACAAAAGGAACGGATTCCGTTCCGCCCAACGGCAGTTTGACGACCACAACGGCAAACGCCACACCCGACAGCGCAACGTAAAACGGCACGTCCGCCGGGAGCATCAGCGCCGTCGCCGCGCCGATGAACAGCGCGCTGCAGTCGCTCAGATCGCGCGGGCAGCGCATGATTGCCGCGCCGAACCCTTCGCACAGCACGCCCGCGCACATGCACGCCAGCAGCCGCCAGAGCGCGCCGACGCCGTAATAATACACCGCAAGCACAGACGGCAGCAACAGCATCAGCGTGCTGTCAAAGAAAAAGACCTTGCCGCCGCCTTTGCCGAACGGCTTTTTTGATTTGGAAGGCAAACCATACACCTCCGACTTTCCAACATTTTGTCATTGCATACTGCCCGTACAGGGAATATGATGATAGTAGTAGAACTTGTGCGGTGCAGCTGCGTGATCCGGCGCGCCGCCAAACCAGCAGGAGGATACACCATTGAAAATCCATGCGCCGCAGGAGAACCGGATCGTTGTGGAACTCAGCCGCAGCGACATGACCGAACTGGATATCACGTATGAAGAGATGGATTACGGCAACATCGAAACGCGCCGCGTGATCTGGACGCTGCTTGACCGCGCGCGTCAAACGCTTTGCCGCGACATTGACCCGTCGGGCAAACTGCTGATTGAAACAGTGCCCACACCGGACGGCGGATGCGTGCTGTGTTTTACGGTGCTGCAGCGCGAAGCGGGCGCCTCATCGCCGCGGATGCTGCGCATCCACAAGGAAAGCACGCGCCTGCTGTACCGTTTCCGCACGCTCGACGATCTGACAGACTGTGCGTGCCGCATCCGATGCACGGGCATTCCTTTGCGCGCGCAGCTGTATGTGTGGAAGGACGCCTATTTTTTGCTGATCGACGGCTTACTCCCGCCGCGCAGCATACGCAGTCTGCTGTCTGAATACGGCACGCTCTGCCCGCAGGAGAGCTTTCGCCTGTCTGTGCTGCGCGAGCACGGCAAGCTGCTTGCCGACGGGGACGCGATAGAAAAGCTGTCTTTAGGAAGCACTGATTAAATCCGATGCGCACGAAGGAATGGATCTTTTTCCGTCATATTGCACCAAAAATCCTTGCCTTGCGTCAGCAAGCCGGCAGATTTTTTGTACAATCTGCCGAAAAAATCTCTCGTCCCCTCGCACACCCCGATTGAATCAGCGCTTCCTTTATAACGCGGCGCCGAACGCCGCTTCAGCAGCTTCCTGCAGCGCGGCAATCGTCCCGGCCGCGTCGTCCGAGCGGAACACGGCGCTGCCTGCAACGAACACATTCGCGCCGTACGCCGCCGCGTCCGACACGGTGCGCGGATCAATTCCGCCGTCCACCTGAATGTCCGTCTGCAGTCCCAGACGCATGCATTCGCGGCGGATCGCGCGGATCTTCGGCAGCATATCGGGCATGAACTTTTGCCCGCCGAATCCCGGCTCCACCGTCATCACCAGCACCATATCCACGTCCTGCAAATACGGAAACACGGCGTCGGCAGGCGTACCGGGTTTGAGCGAAACGGCCGCCCGGCATCCCGCATCGCGGATCGCGGCAATCACAGCGGCAGGATCCTGCGCCGCTTCCACATGGAACGTGATGCTGTCCGCACCCGCTTTGCGGAAATCGCCGATGTACCGGATGGGATCCGTTATCATGAAATGCACGTCAAACTGCGCGTCCGAGCAGCCGCGGATCGCGGCAATCACCGGCGCGCCGAAAGAAATGTTCGGCACAAAAACGCCGTCCATTACATCCAGATGCAGCATCGGCGCACCGGCCGCGCGCACGCGTGCGGCTTCCTGCCCGAGCACGGAAAAGTCCGACGCAAGTACGGACGGAGAAATTTGAATCTGCATAGTGTTCACGCTGTCCTTCCTGCGCATCAAAGCGCGTAGCTGCCGATGTATGCCTGCTGCTCCGGCGTGAGCGTGTCGATCGCCAGTCCGCTGAAACGCAGCTTGCGCAGCGCGACCTCGCGGTCAATTGCGCGCGGAACAGGGTACACGCCCGGCTGCAGATGCGCTTCGCGGTTCTGCACAAGATACAGCGCGCTCATTGCCTGGATGGCAAAACTCATGTCCATGATCTCCGCCGGATGTCCGTCGCCCGCGGCAAGATTGACCAGCCGTCCCTGCGCGAGCAGATTGATCCGGTTGCCGTCCGGCAGACGGTAACCCAGAATATTCTTCCGTCTGGGCTTGATTTCGACGGCGATTTTTTCAAGCGCGTCCACATCCACCTCCACATTGAAGTGGCCGGCGTTGCAGAGGATCGCGCCGTCTTTCATTTTTTCAAAATGCTGTGTTGTAATCACGCCGCAGCAGCCCGTAACCGTTACAAAGAAATCGCCGATCGGCGCGGCGTCGTCCATGGGCAGAACGGTGAAGCCGTCCATATACGCCTCGAGCGCTTTCACAGGGTCGACCTCGGTCACGTA
>CAMOCU010000096.1 GCA_946610835.1 uncultured Clostridia bacterium
TACCGCACAATTGGGGTGTGCGGATTGCGAAGTAAGCTTTTTCGTCAGGTTGCACCAAAAGATCGAAGGCTTGCCGGCGCAAGTCAAGAGATTTTTGTGCAGCATGACGGAAACAGATTCAAACAAGGCGTGCGCCACGATTTGTGCGGTGTTGCCTTAAGGACATTCAAAACGTTATGCTGAACAACGGCCGTATTTTCAGCAGGATAGGATCTTAATCAAAAACGACATCCAGACACCAATGCAAAGAGTTTTCGATTCCCTGAAAAAATTTTCAAAAAAGGGTTGACAAATGCCGAAAGATGTGTATAATTAAGCACGTAAGGCAACGGAGTCTTCAGGCAAATGCGCTTGGAGACTCTTTTCTTTATGCATACGAAAGGCAAAGGCGTCTTTCTCCGCGGGGCAGTCCCGCCGGGAAAGACGCCTTTATTTGTTGCAAGGAGGAATTCAAAATGTCGTATGTAGACGAAGTCATTGAAAGAGTAATCCGGGAAAATCCGAACGAACCGGAATTTCATCAGGCAGTGCGCGAGGTGCTCGAATCGCTGCGGCCGGTTATTGCAGAAAACGAAGCGGTCTATCGCCGCGACGCACTGCTGGAGCGGCTGGTCAATCCCGAACGGCAGATCAAATTCCGCGTGCCGTGGATTGACGACGAGGGCAACGCGCATGTCAACACCGGGTATCGTGTGCAGTTCAACAGCGCAATCGGCCCGTACAAGGGCGGACTGCGGCTGCATCCGTCGGTCAATCTCGGGATCATTAAGTTCCTCGGTTTCGAGCAAATCTTTAAAAACTCTCTGACGGGGCTTCCCATCGGCGGCGGTAAAGGCGGTTCTGACTTTGACCCGAAAGGCAAATCCGACCGCGAGATCATGTCCTTCTGCCAGAATTTTATGAGCGAACTTTGCAAATACATCGGCGCGGATACCGACGTGCCGGCCGGTGACATCGGCGTGGGCGCGCGCGAGATCGGCTACATGTTCGGCGAATACAAAAAAATCCGCGGCATGTTTGCCGGCGTACTGACCGGCAAAGGTCTGCCGTTCGGCGGATCACTCGCGCGTACCGAAGCGACGGGCTACGGTCTTTTGTACATTACGGAAGAGATGCTTCGTTGTCACGGCCAGTCGATCGAAGGCAAAACCGTTGTCGTTTCCGGTGCGGGCAACGTCGCCATTTACGCAATCGAAAAAGCGCAGCAGCTCGGCGCAAAGGTCGTAACCTGTTCCGATTCCAACGGCTGGATTTACGATCCCAACGGCATTGACGTCGCCGCGCTCAAGGAAATCAAAGAAGTCAACCGCCAGAGATTGACAGAATATCTCAAGTACAGACCGGATGCAATTTACAAAGAGGGACGCGGCGTTTGGCAAGTGCCGTGTGACATTGCGCTGCCGTGCGCAACACAGAATGAGCTGACGGCCGAGGATGCGAAGCAGCTTGTCGCAAACGGTGTGATCGCCGTGGCAGAGGGGGCAAACATGCCTTCGACCGAAGACGCGGTCGCGTATCTGCTGGAAAACGGCGTTTTGTTCCTGCCGGCCAAGGCGGCGAATGCAGGCGGCGTAGCAACCTCCGCGCTGGAAATGTCCCAAAACAGCGAGCGGCTTTCCTGGTCTTTCGAGGAAGTCGATCAGAAACTGCGCGATATCATGGTCGGCGTTTACCACAACATCGATGAAGCTGCGCAAAAATACGGCTTCGGCGGCAATTATGTTGTCGGCGCCAACATTGCCGGATTTGAAAAAGTTATGGCGGCAATGAATGCGCAGGGTATTGTATAAGCGTTCTTCTTATCATTCGACATAGGACAAGGCAAAGGCGTCTTTCCCGTGAAAGCGGGAGGGGCGCCTTCGCCGCATTTTACAAAAAAGGAGCGTAAAGATATGCAGACCATTCAGAATTACTTTGGGTGTTTTGTATTTGACGACCGTGTGATGAAGGCAAGATTATCTGCCGATGTGTACACATCGCTCAGAAGAACCATTGACGAAGACAAGAAGCTCGCGCCCGGCGTAGCGGATGCAGTGGCGGCAGCCATGCGTGATTGGGCAGTGGAGCATGGCGCGACACATTATACCCACTGGTTCCAGCCGCTGACCGGCGTCACGGCGGAAAAGCACGACAGCTTTATTACCCCTTCCCCGGACGGCGGCGTGATTCTGGAGTTCTCCGGCAAAGAGTTGATCAAAGGCGAACCGGACGCTTCTTCTTTCCCGAGCGGCGGCCTTCGCGCAACGTTTGAGGCCCGAGGCTACACAGCGTGGGACCCGACGTCATACGCATTTATCAAAGGCAAGACGCTATGTATTCCGACGGCGTTCTGTTCGTATGCGGGACATGCGCTGGACAAGAAAACACCGCTGCTGCGTTCGATGGAGGCGTTGAACCGCCAAGCGCTGCGGATTCTGCGGCTGTTCGGCAACGATACGGCAAAGGCGGTGCGTTCCTCTGTCGGCCCGGAGCAGGAATATTTTCTTGTGGATAAGGCGCTGTATGACCAGCGACCCGACCTGCGCTTTACCGGACGTACGCTATTCGGCGCCAAACCGCCGAAGGGACAGGAAATGGACGACCATTATTTCGGCGTCATCAAGCCGCGCGTAGAAGCGTATATGCAGGAGCTCAACGAGGAATTGTGGAAGCTCGGCATTCTTGCCAAAACGGAACACAATGAAGTTGCGCCTGCGCAGCATGAGCTCGCGCCGATCTATACCACAACGAACGCCGCAACCGATCAAAACCAGCTGACCATGGAAATCATGCAGAAAGTCGCACTGCGGCATGGTCTGGTTTGTCTGCTGCATGAAAAACCATTTGCCGGCGTCAACGGCAGCGGCAAGCACAACAACTGGTCGATCGCCACGGACGCGGGGCAGAACCTGCTCTCTCCGGGCGACACGCCGTACGAAAACGCGCAGTTTTTGCTGTTTCTGTGCGCTGTGCTCAAAGCGGTCGATGATTATCAGGATCTGCTGCGCATTTCTGTGGCCACAGCAGGCAATGATCACCGGCTCGGCGCGAACGAGGCGCCGCCGGCCGTTGTGTCCGTGTTCCTCGGCGACGAGTTGAACGCGATCCTGGACGCGATTGAAACCGATACGCCGTACGAAGGCGTGGAGAAAAAGCAGATGAAGCTGGGCGTGCATGTCCTGCCGCGCTTCAACCGCGACACGACCGACCGCAACCGCACATCGCCGTTCGCTTTCACGGGGAACAAATTTGAATTCCGTATGCTCGGCTCTTCCAACTCCATTGCCTGCGCGAACATTATGCTCAACAGCGCCGTTGCGCAGAGCTTGAAAATTTACGCCGACCGTCTGGAACAAGCGGAGGATTTTGAAACAGCGCTGCATGAAATGATCCGAAAGACCATCCGCGATCACCGGCGCATTATCTTCAACGGCAACGGATATGACGACGCATGGATCGAGGAAGCGACAAAGATGCGCGGGCTGCTGAATTACCGTACGACTGCCGACTGCATGCCGCACCTTCTTGATCCAAAGAACGCGGATATGCTGCTTGCTCACGGCGTTTTTTCCGCGGAAGAATTGCGTTCACGGTGTGAAATCATGCTGGAAAACTACTGCAAGACGATCGTGATCGAAGGCAATACAATGGCGGCAATGGCGCGCGGACAGATTCTGCCCGCCGTGGAGCGCTTTGCGGCAGACGTCGCGCGGAATGCGCTGCAGAAAAAGCAGATGGACGCGAGCCTTCCCTGTGCCTATGAAACGGGCGTTGTCCGTCGGCTTTCCGCGTTGACCGATGAAATCGCCGCCGCAGCAGACACACTTGAGGTCACGCTGAAAAAATGTGCGCAGGCAGAGGATGTGTTTGCCGAATCCGCCGTTATCCGTGATGAGGTTCTTGCGGCTATGACCGCGCTGCGCACGCCTTGTGATACAGCGGAAACCATTACAGCGAAGGAATACTGGCCCTTCCCGACATATGCCGACCTTTTGTTCGGCGTACAATAAAACAGAACGGAGCTGATAGAAATGCGTACCCGTACACAACCCGATATGAACCGCCCCTACAGCGGCGAATACTTCACCATGCCGCCCGAAAAAGCGCCGGACATCGGCAAAATACAGGCGGATCCGCTGACCGAGCAGGCTTTCAGCGCCGAAGCGGACGCGCAAAACGGCGCGTTTTCACAAAATACAACTGCGTGGGATTGAGGGATCAGATATGTGTTCCATTATGGGGTACTGCGGCGAAGCGCTTTGCGAGGATGCGTTCCTTGCAGGCTTTGCGCGGACAAAATCGAGAGGCCCGGATGACAGCCGCGTTCTGAGCACCGGCAAGGGAAAGCTCGGATTTCACCGGCTGTCCATCATGGGGCTCCATCCGGAAGGTATGCAGCCGTTCTGCATGGATGGCTGCTGCGCCGTTTGCAACGGAGAACTGTACGGCTTTCGTGCGCTGAAATCAGCCTTGCTGCAAAAGGGCTATTCCTTCCAAAGCGACAGTGACTGTGAGCTGCTGTTGCCGCTGTATTTTGAATACGGTACGGATATGTTCCGCCTGCTGGACGCGGAGTTTGCCTGCGTGATCTTTGACGGCAGAACGGGTGAATTCATCGCCGCGCGCGACCCGATCGGCATCCGGCCGTTATATTACGGATACGATGAAAACGGTACGATCCTGTTTGCCAGTGAGCCCAAAAACCTTGTCGGTCTTGTAAAAGAAATCCGTCCGTTTCCGCCCGGCTGTTATTACAAGGACGGCCGATTCACTGCGTACACGGAAATATCCGCCGTCCGGACAGTCGTTCGCGACGACGTGGAAACGGCGTGCCGTAACATCCGTGAAAAGTTGATTGCCGGCGTACAAAAGCGTCTGGACGCCGATGCGCCGGTCGGCTTTCTGCTGTCGGGCGGTCTGGATTCATCGCTCGTCTGTGCGATTGCGGCAAAAATAAGCAAAACACCGATCCGTACTTTCGCGATCGGCATGGAAAAGGACGCGATCGACCTGAAATATGCACGCGAGGTTGCGGATTATATCGGCAGCGAACACACACAGGTATATATGTCGCCGCAGCAGGTTGTCGATGCACTTGAAGAAGTCATTTATACGCTCGGTACATTCGACATCACGACGATCCGCGCGAGCATGGGTATGTACCTTGTCTGCAAGGCGATTCACAAGACAACGGACATCCGTGTGCTGCTGACCGGCGAAATCTCCGACGAGCTGTTCGGCTACAAATATACGGACTTTGCACCGGACGCCGCAGCGTTTCAGGCAGAAGCGCAGAAGCAGGCACGCGAGCTGCATATGTATGATGTGCTGCGCGC
>CAMOCU010000097.1 GCA_946610835.1 uncultured Clostridia bacterium
GAAAATCGGATGACTTGCAGAGAGGAGCGATCCAATGGCGAAGTATCTGATTGTGAACGCAGACGATTACGGAATGTGTTTTGCCGCCAATGCGGCCGTTCAGGAATTGTTTGAAGCGGGGAGACTGCTTTCCGCGACCATTATGACGCCATGCCCTGCGGCGGATGCGGCGCTCGAATATGCCGCGGCACATCCGGAATTTGCGATCGGTGTGCATTTGACCACGACCAGCGAGTGGAGGACATACCGCTGGAAACCGCTCACCGGCGGCAAAACGCTTGTGGATGAAACAGGATATATGTGGCGCAACAGCCGCCTGTTCGGCGAACATGCCGCATACCCGGAAATCGAAGCCGAGCTGCATGCGCAGGTTCAGTATGCGCTCGAGCGCGGTTTGCAGACGTCGCATCTGGACAACCATATGGGGTCGCTGTACGGCCAGCATGTATCGCCGCCGCGGTTTGGTCTGCTGCGCCGGACGCTGCGCGTATGCGGCCAATATGGTTTGCCGTTCCGGATGTTTGATCATACGGATCGGCGGCTCTGCCCTGCAGGAACGCCGTATGCGATTTTTCGGCCGCTGCAATTGTTCGGGCGCGTTTGGGGGCGGCGATACGGTGTAACGCTGCCGGATTACCTGCTTTTTCCCGATTGGACGGCGCAGCTTCGGGAGGGGACATACGATGCATACCGCGAGACGATCCTGCGTTTGTGGACAGACTTGCCGGAGGGGATCACGGAAACGTATCTGCATCCAAGCCTGCAAACGCCCGAACTCATGGAAATAATGCCCCATTGGCGCGACCGCGTTTGGGAATATGAACTCATGCGCGATCCGCAGACGCATATATATTTACAGAAACACGGCGTTCAGATGATCAGCTACCGCGATTTGATGACGCTCAAGCAAAGATAAAGGAGAAAAGTTTATGCGTGTTCTGATACTCAACGGCAGCCCCCGTCCGAAGGGCAACACAGCGCTTGCGCTCGCAGAGATGGAAAAAATCTTTGCTTCGGAAGGAATCGAGACGACAACGATTCTTGTGGGCAACAAGGACATCCGCGGCTGCATGGCGTGCGGCGGGTGTGCCAAAAAGGGAAAGTGCGTGTTTGACGATACGGTCAATGAGATTGCGCCGCTGTTTGAACAGGCGGACGGTCTGGTTGTAGCCAGCCCGGTTTACTACGCATCGGCCAACGGGACGCTGATTGCCTGTTTGGACAGACTGTTTTACAGCACCGGATTTGACAAAACGATGAAAGTCGGCGCGAGCGTCGTCTGCGCACGCCGCGGCGGATTGAGTGCAACGTTCGACGAGCTGAACAAATACTTCACCATTGCCGGGATGCCGATTGCTTCCAGCCAGTACTGGAACAGCGTCCACGGCAGGCTTCCGGGCGAAGCGGCGCAGGATGCGGAAGGGCTGCAGATCATGCGCACACTTGCGCGCAACATGACTTTCCTGATGAAGTCGATTGCATTGGGCAAAGAAACATTCGGCCTGCCCGAAAAAGAGCCGTGGCAGGGGACAAATTTTGTCCGCTGAGAACAAAGGGCATCCTTGTGCCTGCATAATGTAAAAAAAGACCCGGACGCCTTGACAAAGCGTCCGGTTTCTGCTACGATGTGAAAAATTCGGCGGTCAGATCACATAACTGCCGCTGTTTTGTTCCCGGTCAAGAATATCCTGCAGCGTGATGGAATCGAGGTAGTCGTTGACGACCTTGTTCAGCCCCTGCCAAATGGGCAGTGTGGCACATTCACCGCTTCGCGGGCATTCGGCAGGATCGCGGTCGACACATGCCACGGGCGAGAGTGTTCCCTCGCTCAGGCGCAGGATCTCGCCCACAGTGTATTGTTCCGGCCGGCGCGCCAGACGGTAACCACCCTGCACGCCGCGGCTGGCCTGAAGAATGTCGCTGCGGTTGAGAATGGGAATAATCTGCTCAAGATATTTTTTAGAGATTTCCTGCCGCAGCGCGATGTCCCGCAGTGCGATAAAACTGCCGTCGTCATGCTCGGCCAGATCAATCATCATTCGCAGCGCATATCTGCCTTTGGTGGAGATCCGCATCGTATTCACCTCGTTTAGAATCTATTCCTATTTTACCATAAAACAGATCAGTTTTCAAGTGCGGAGGCGATTTTTATGACCATGCAGCAGATCCATTATGCTCTTGTGATTTCGGAAATGGGTTCGCTCAATAAAGCGTCAGAAGTGCTGTATGTTTCTCAGCCCTCTTTGACGGCAGCCATGCAGGAATTGGAGCGTGAGCTGGGCATCACAATCTTTCACCGCAGCGGACGGGGTGTACGCGTGACAAACGACGGCGCGGAGTTTTTGCAGCAGGCGCGGCAGGTGTATGCCGGGTTCGCCTCGCTCACAGAAAAATACGGAAAAGGCGGAGCAATCCGGAAAAAGTTCGGCATCTCGACCCAGCATTATTCCTTTGCGGTCAAAAGTTTTGTGGAACTGGCGCGGCAGTACAACATGGCGGAGTATGAATTTGCCCTGCGCGAAACAAAAACACGCGAGGTGATCGAGGACGTGCGTACCGCGCGCAGCGAAATCGGCATTTTGTATCTGAACGATTTTAACCGCAAAGCGATTGAAAAAATACTGCGTTCGGGTGATCTGGAGTTTCATCCGCTGATCGACTGCGATGCATTTGTGTACATGTGGCGCGGACATCCGCTGGCGGGGGAGCAGAGCGTTTGTCTGGAGCAGCTGCAGGACTATCCCTGCATGGCGTTTGAGCAGGGAGACACGGCGTCCTTCTATTTTGCAGAGGAAATTTTCAGCACTATCGAATACCGCCGCCTGATCCGCGTCAACGACCGCGCAACCATGCTCAATCTGATGGTCGGTCTTCTGGGCTACACGCTGTGTTCCGGAATCATTTGTGAGGAGTTGAACGGCTCCGATTATGTCGCCGTGCCGTTTCGCGACCCGGGACAGCCTCAGACAGACAAAATGACGATCGGCTATATTGTCAAAAAGAATATGCTGCGCAGCGATTTGTGCGCGCGCTATATCGCCGAACTGAAAAAGTATCTTGATATAGAATACGACGAATAATCACGATATGGCTATAGAATGAACCTATTACTTAGTATTTAAATAGGATATTGGACAAACGGCGGATGCGGCAGTATAATAGAGCCATCGACGGGGACGAACCCCGCAAAGAAAACGTAAAGGAGATCCGCCATGTACAGCAAACTGCAAGTGCTGATGCGGTCGAACGGACGACGCGGACGAATGTGTACGCAGCGCTGATCGACACAAGCATTCCGATATCCTGAAAAAGAAAAGAAAGAGGTTAAAGCCATGAGTAACTATAGATTTGAAACATTGCAGCTGCACGTTGGACAGGAACAGCCGGATCCCGCTACGGATGCCCGCGCCGTTCCGATTTATCAGACCACATCCTATGTTTTCCGCAATTCCGCCCACGCGGCGGCGCGGTTCGGACTCGCGGATGCGGGCAACATTTACGGCCGGTTGACCAATTCCACACAGGGCGTTCTGGAAGAGCGCGTTGCGGCGCTGGAAGGCGGCGTTGCGGCGCTGGCGCTTTCGTCCGGTGCAGCGGCGATCACTTATGCCATCGAAGCGCTTGCGCAAGCGGGCGAACACATTGTTGCGCAAAAGACGATTTACGGCGGCAGTTTCAACCTGTTGGCGCATACACTGCCGAATTACGGTATCAACACGACGTTTGTCGACATACATGACCTTGTACAGGTGGAGGGCGCGATCCGCGACAATACCAAGGCGATCTTTATCGAAACGCTCGGCAATCCGAACAGCGACATTCCTGATATTGAAGCGGTTTCAGACATAGCGCACCGTCACGGGATCCCTGTTGTGATCGACAATACGTTCGGCACGCCTTATCTGATTCGTCCGATTGAACATGGCGCGGACATTGTGGTGCATTCAGCCACAAAGTTCCTTGGCGGTCACGGCACAACGCTTGGAGGTGTGATCGTCGACAGCGGCAAATTTGACTGGAAGGCGAGCGGCAAATATGCCCCCATCGCGGCGCCGAATCCCAGTTATCACGGCGTTTCTTTTGCCGACGCTGTGGGGCCTGCTGCATTTGTAACGTATATCCGTGCGATTCTCCTGCGGGACACGGGCGCGGCGATCTCTCCGTTCAATGCCTTTTTGCTGCTGCAGGGCGTTGAGACGCTCTCTCTGCGGCTGGAACGGCACGCGGAAAACACCAAAAAGGTTGTTGAGTTTCTCAGCAGGCATCCCAAAGTCGAACGCGTCAACCATCCGTCGCTGCCGGATCATCCGCAGCACGAGCTGTACGCACGGTATTTCCCGAACGGCGGCGGTTCCATTTTCACGTTTGACATCAAGGGCGGCCAGCAGCAGGCGCATGCTTTCATTGACCATCTGGAGATTTTCTCGCTTTTGGCCAATGTGGCGGATGTCAAATCTCTGGTGATCCATCCCGCCACCACGACCCACTCACAGCTTTCTGAGCAGGAGCTTTTGAGCGCGGGCATCCGGCCGAATACGATTCGGTTGTCTATCGGCACCGAACACATCGACGACATCCTCGACGATCTGGAAAAGGGTTTCGCGGCTGTGTAACATCGGGACAACCGAATACTTTGCCTATCATTCCCCTCCGACAGAATCATGCCGGAGGGATTTGGCATATCTGCTTCAGACACAAACCGGTTCAGAGCGTACATCCGAAGGGAGGCATATTATGGAGATGATTGACTTTCACACGCATATCTATCCCCGACAAATTGCGGAACGGGCAAGCCGGAACATTTGCGATTTTTACGGGCTGGAAAAATACCAGATCGGGACGGCGGAAAGTCTGCTGGAAAAAGGCAGAGCCGCAGGTGTGACACGCTTTGTGATGCTGCAGGTGGCGATCAAGCCTGAGCAGGTGCGGCATATCAACGATTTTGCGCTGGAAGTGATTCGCGCATATCCCGGGGTTTTTTACGCATTCGGCGCGCTGCATCCGGAAATGGATGATCCGTTTGCGGAAATGGATCGCTTGCGCGTTCTCGGCTTCAAGGGGATCAAGCTGCACCCGGATATGCAGCGCATCAATATCGACGATCCCCGGATGTATCCGCTGTATGAGGATCTGCAGGCAAGCGGCTTTCCGGTGCTGTTTCATTGCGGCGACAAAACGCGGGATTACTCCAATCCGCGCCGTCTGCACAAGGTGTTGGAGTTGTTTCCGCGCCTGCGCTGCATTGCCGCGCCTCTGGGCGGATGGAGTGTATTTGACGAGGCGTATGCCTGCCTGAAAG
>CAMOCU010000098.1 GCA_946610835.1 uncultured Clostridia bacterium
GCCGAAAAAATCTCTCGTCCCCTCGTACACCCCGATTGAATCAGCGCTTCCCTAAGACGCAGCTGTGTTTTTGCGGGATGGCTCTTGTAAATGCGGCATGCGGACGGTTTTTGTATAAAAAAAGAAAAATGCGTGCAAACCAAGTTACGGCAGTGTCTTGACAACAGAAAGAATAAGTGGTATACTTTGTCACGGTTAGCGTTGACTAACCCGCGCAAACATGGAACGCAGAGGTGGTAGAAATGGCTGCGGACGAAAAGAAAGAAACACAGATCCGGACGTGTCTTGCACGCGTGGAGGAGATTCTTCGGCACGAGATGGAATTCGGTACGGTGACAATCATTGTGCAGAACGGTATTCCGATCCAGATCGACAAAACGGAAAAACAGCGCTTTTCCTGACAGTATGCACGACCCGAAAACGGGAGTGCAGGCAGACAGTACAAATTCAATCGCATTTATATATCCTGACTTAACAAATAAGAGGGACTCGTCCTGATTTGTTAAGTCAGGTTTTCTTTTGAGGATTATGCAAAAACAAATGTCTACTCGATGTGTTGCGCTTTTTTGTGTGTGCGTGCTGCTTTGCCTCGGCATCAGCGCATGCGGGAAGCAATCACCGCCGCTTCCGTCTGTTCTGCAGGGGCAGAGCTTCGTTTATGACGAGCAGACGGACGGGACAGGCGAGCGGCTGTATACGCTGCGGTTTAAACGGGACGGCTGTTTTTTGAATGCGGACGGCGGCGACGGCGTGCTGTACAGCGGAACGGTGACAGCGCATGCGGATAAGTCGCTGGATTTTGCCGGCAAGGATGCTCCAGCCGATGCGGCTTATACCGGCAGCGCGTTTGAAGACCCGTCTGTGACGCTGACGTTCGGCGGCAAAACGATGCGCTTTACGCCTGCGACAGAAACGACGGAATACGTGTATCTGTCGTATCTCGGCGTATTCTCCGGTTCAGTCGGCGGCAAAGACGCCGTGCTGATTCTGGAACGGTGGTTCGAGTGGACGCTGTACACGGGCGGCAAATTGCTTCGCGGAACATATGAAATATTTGCGGACGGTACGTTGGAGCTGCAACAGACCGACGGAAAGACGATCCGCGGCACGGTACGGAACGCACAGCCGTTTGATTTGCGTCAGACAACGCTTTCGCTGCGGCTGAACGGCAAAACGTGTACGTTTTCTTTTGCACAGCCTTTAGAAACGTATGACGCGGCGCACGCTATGGGCACGTATACGCTTTCGCTTTATCCGGCAAACGTGTACACGATTCACGGCGTGGACGGTTTTCTGAAAGCAATGGGTACGATCACGATGCGCGGGGACAGCGGCACGATCTCCTATTTTCCGCGCGCGATTACGAACGAGGCGGAAAAGGATTATGCCGTTTCCGTGACGAAGGAGAACGATACCTATTACTTCCCGGCCAAGACGTATCTGCTGCCGCGATCGGGGAATATCGACGCGCAGACAGGCTTCGGCAGTTATTGGAGCGCCGGTACGAATCTGGAATTTATCCGCACGGTGCAAAAAACAGCCGATCTGAATGTAAAAAAGATTTTTCCGAATCCGGACGGTTCCGGTCGTCACAACCTGCCGGGTACGGACGCGGGACTGCGGCAGGTGATGCCTTCCGTCGGGACGGCAAAGCCGCTGGCGCTGCTGATCGAATTTCCCGACTTTCACCACCCGCGCCATGTGACCGCCGAGGGTGTGCAGGATGCATTGTTTTCTTTGGAGCAGCCGGATTCCCTGAGCGCGTATTATTATCTTTCGTCCTACGGAAAGCTCGCCATGGACGGAACGGTGCTCGGCTGGTACTGCACAGAGCAAACGCGAAACAGCTACGACAGCGACACCGAGATCATGGCGGAAGCCATCAACTACTATATCGGGAACGAAGCGCTGCATTTGGAGGACTACGACGCGGACAGCGACGGCACAGTTGATTCGCTGTACGTTCTGTGGGCAGGCAATATGGAGAGCGGCGCAGGCATGTGGGACAGTGCGTACCGCTCCACATGGACGCATTCGCCGGACACATGGAGTCGGAAAATCAGCGGCTATATTTTCGTGCCGGGCAGTACAATCTGGTCGTCTGTTCCGCCGCTGCGGTGCAACACGAATTCGCTTGTGCACGAAACGGGGCATTTGCTCGGGCTCAATGACTATTACAGTTACGACACGCCGGACAGAGCCCTTTCGACGGAACGCACGTACACCGGCGGTGCGCTCGAGGGCGGTCTCGGCGGCATGGACATGATGGACGCAAACATCGGCGACCACAACGTGTTCAGCAAATGGCTGCTCGGTTGGGCGGAACCGACCGTGATCGAATACGCGGAAATTCCATTCCTTTCCGGAAAAACCGTGACGCTGCGTCCGTCGTCAAGGGCGGGCGACGCGGTGTTCATAAAGCTGCGCGATGCGGACGATTTATATACGGAACTTTTCGTGATTGAATCGGTCATGCCGGAGCTGAACGCGGCCGAATACACGCGCCTGACGGAACCGGCCGTGCGGGTGATGCATGTCGAGAACAGTCTGTCGGCGGCAAAGGCAAACGGCGGCTGGCGCGGCTTCGGATTTGCGTCCGACAATTCCTACACATCGACAAAGTATATCAGTATCCTGGAAGCGGACGGCAAAGACGATGTGCTGAACTTTGCCCCGGCCAAAGGCGGCGAAAAGCTCAGCTATGACCCGTCGGACTATTTCCGGGCAGGCGATACGATCACACCGGACACGTATCCCAACACAAACGCCTACGACGCATACGGCAACGCAGCCGTGCCGACGGGATTGTGCATCACGGTGGAATCCATTGCAGCGGACGGCACGGCGAAAGTCCGGCTGGATCATGCCGCGCCGAAGGAAACGCTGCGCGTCCAAAACATCACGCCCACGCCGTGTACGATACCGTATGCGGATGAAGCGGCGGTCATGCCGCACGGGACAAAGACGATCACGCTTACCTTTGACCGCGCTGTGCGGTGGACAGACAAAGAAAACGTCCGTGTGTTAACGGGACATTCCGCACACGAAGCTGTCGAAGGCGTGCAGGCGAAGATTACGGGAAATACGCTTGCATTGACGTTCCCGGCCGCGCCTGAAAAAGGTGAAGCATTCACGCTTGTGCTGCCGGCAAACAGTCTGTGCGATGTGAATAACACGGCGGTAATAAATAACTGCAACAGTATATTCGGCTTTATTGCTTCCTGAGGAGGAGTTTTAATGAAACGAGTTTTTCTGATCCTGCTTTGCATGCTGCTGACAGCGGCGCTGCTTACATCCTGCGGCAAAGCGGCGCCTACGGCGATCACCATTGCGTCCGACGGTATCCTGCTGCGCGGTGCGGGCGACACGACCGATCTGTCTGCACGCATTACGGCGGAAGGCGCAGCGCACGCCGCGCTCGTATTTCAGTCGTCCGACCCGGCAGTTGTGGATGTAAATGACGCAGGCGTTTTGACGGCCAAGGCGAACGGTTCTGCAACGGTTACGGTATCCGCTGCGGCGGACAAGGACGTCTTTGCATCGGTGGACGTGCTGGTTTTTGACTACACGGGCGTGTATACCGCGCAAAAATATATCGACGCGATGGGATGCGATATTCGTGTGCGGCTGTCGCTTGAAGCGGACGGTACATTCAGCTATTACCGCTACCCGATGGTTGTCGCGCTCGACGGCGGCGGACAGATGCCGCCGCTTTCCGACAGCGGCAGTTTCACGATCTCCGGCAGCAAGGTTGCATTCACGGCGCAGACGCTTGGCGAATATACGCTCGATCTGCATCTTGCGGACGGTGCAGCGACGATGGAAGGCAAAGTGCCGACCGGAGGCGCGCCGACACAGATGCAGCTCATGCAGAATACGGCGGCGGACGGCAGCGAAAACGGAACGTACAGCGGCACGGGCGAAACAGAGCGCGGCGAACAGCTGAGCCTTGCGCTGACGCTGACGGACGGCGCATACACGTTGACGGCGAATGCAGATGTCGTGTCGAAGGGCAGCTTCACCTTCGCGGCAGACGGTGTGGAATTCGCGGCAGACGAAGGCGCTTCCTTTAGCGCGATGTACGACGCTTCGCGCGCGGTCGTTGAAGGAACGGCCGTTCCGATCGATGCGCAGGGTCTGCCCGGCGTTGCCGTGACGCTCACGAAGGAGGGACAGTAAGATGAAACGTTTTCTGGCCCTCGCTGTCCTGTTCTGTTTGCTGCTCACCGGATGCGGCGCGCAGCCGGCAAACGTCGGCAGTGATACCGCACAGGTTGCGGACGACTACTATATCGACCTGTCTGATCTCGGTATGAAGCTGACGATTTATCTGCGCATCGGTGCGGACGGAACGTTCCTCTTTTCAAGCACGCCGGACTTTACCGTCAACAAGAGCGACGGTACACTGCAGAAAGTCGGGGACGAATACCTGATGGTCTACACGTCCGTGAACGGCGAAGCCAAAAGCATCAGCGAGGGTCTGAACAGCAAATTCATCGCAGCCGCAGACGGCAGTCTTGACTTCACGGTCTGTGAGCGCATCTATTACGGTACGGCAACCGCTACGACGACTTCGGCGGAGTATCCGGACGCCAAACTGATCGCGTTCCCGATTCCGGCGGATTACACTGCGCCTTCGGGTGAAAGCGATTTTACAGCGGGAACCTACACAGGCACTTCCGGAACGGCGCAGTTTACCGCAACGTTCTTTGAGGACAACACGTATTTACTGCTGCGCACGGACAGCGACAGCGCCGCGGCCGAAACGGGGCGGTATGGTGTGAGCACAACGCAGCTTGCACTCACGCCGACCGGAGAGAACCGTGTGTCCTGCGACGTGTTGAGCAGTACAGAGCTTTCCGTGCGTGTGGACAACGGCGGTGCGGAACGCGAAGCGATTTCTATGCAAAAAACGGACGAAGGGAAACTGTGGAAAACCTTCTCCGCGTCCGACGCCTCCATGACGCTGTACACGGACGGCAGTTTCCGCGTGACGACGGGCGGCTTTGCGGAAACGGGTGTGCTGGTGCCTGATACTGCCGAGGGTACTTACAAAATCTATCCCGATCACCCGACGAGCGGTGCGCGGGGATTGTCGTTTGTGGCGTCGGTTCCGGTCGGCACGCTTTCCCTTTCCGGCGGCAGATGGACGCTGTCGGAATTCCGCGTGCGCACATCGGATAATCTCAGCCGCGAAAAAATCACGTTGACCGAACAGTAAGGAGAGAGTATGCAGTCTGCAAAAAAATTCTTTGAATGGGCATTTGACAGCC
>CAMOCU010000099.1 GCA_946610835.1 uncultured Clostridia bacterium
AGCGCTTTGCCGTATCGCCACACCATGGGAAAAAAGGCATTGTACCTCTTTTGTTCTGAACGTCAAAAAGCTTATCCCAGCCACTGTTTTATCTACTTTAAGAGTATTTCGAGAATGTGGGATAATGCAACACCCGCTTGTTTCCAGCGGAACATGAATAAACACTGAAGAAACATGATGTACAAAAACCCCAAATTCTGCGGACTATGTCCGTATGACACCTGAACACTCGATTCCATCTGCACGCCGTTATCCCCTACAGTCACAGTGATTTGAGCCAAGCCGAGCCCGACAAGAGTGACCTTGCCGTCCTTATCGACGGTTACAGCAGAAGGATTGTCGGACTTCCATACAATCTTCGGCGCCTCGTAGACCGTGATTACTCTGCCGTCCTCAAGCGTGAGTTCAAATGTATCATGGGTAAAAGTACCGTACTTGTCTGTCGGAGCCATCGGCTCGAGCACTACAGATTTGTTGAACTCCAGACGAATGGAAGAGGCGGACATCACAGAATAATTGCTCTTGTTGCTCTTCTTTTCATTGATACCGATCTGCACGCCCGTAGACGGTGTATAATCGGAACCAATCACAATTGCCGTCGTGCTGTCCGATGCACGGGTTCCGAACGGTGTCGTTGCTGTGATGGTTAGTGTACAGCGGCCGTTGCCGACGGGGATCAGGCTTTTGGTCGCTTTGTCGACCTTCATAATGCGATCGTCGCTGCTGGTGACCGTGATGTCGCACACAGCTGCCATGTAAGAAGGCTCGATATAATAACTGTTCTTGACAAGGCCGTTAAACGCGGTTGCCTCGTACCAATAACGTGCCGCAATACCTGCCTTCCTATTTTCTTCATTCTCATAGAAGCGGAGCCAGATTTCATTCCTGGGATTGACGTTGCAATCCCAATGAATGCCGATTTTCGGAGTCTCACCCAACACGAGAAACTCCTTGTCCACATCTTTGCAATTGCCGGTCGAATCCTTCGCTTTAAGCGTCAGAGTCACATTAATATACTTCTTTCTGCCGGGATATTCGTTGACCGTAAAGGTCTGTGCAGCTTCATTGACTTCAATCACAGTCGGGTCGCTGCAGATCAGCTCCACCGCCTTATGATCCGCGTTGGCCGGAAACACCTCATATTGATCGGCGTAAGAATATGTCTCGCCTGCAATCAGCGTTTGATTATCCCACTTCCAGCGAATCTCCGTCGGCTGCGGCAAGTCCTCCGCCATTACTGCCGGAGCGCTGCCGCAAACCATCAGCACACACAGCAGCAGCGCCAGCATTCTTTTCCACGTAATCTTCATACTTTTCCTCCTGTTTTTCTTTTACCCCACCAATGCATGGAGCAGCGCTTTGCCGTATCGCCACACCATGGGAAAATTAAATTTTACCAGGCTCATCAGAAGACCGATCAGCGCCTGACCGAACGAGGTTTGCGTGCGGATTGTAATCGTATGCGTGTACGGCCCTGCACCATTGTCCGTCACACGCAGCGTCACAGTCGTTTCGCCCGGGCCGACGGCAGAAACTTTGCCGTCGGAATCCACACGGACAACACGGCTGTCCGCGCTGCTCCAGGAAATCGCCGGAGCATCAAAAATACACACCTTGCGGCCGTCCTCAAGCGTCAGTTCCATACGCTTGTGGTCAAACGAACCTTGCGATCCGGCGGGCGCAATCGCACCGAGCCAGATAGCTTTACCCTGCCGCATAACAAGCTGTGTCGCTGTTTCGACTTTGTAATCCGTGTCGCTGCTCTTTTTGGTGTTGAGCGCGATCTGCACACCTGACACGGGCGTATACGGCGAACCTTTGACCGCAATGCGCGTTGTATCCGATTGAACGATCTGCTTGCCGTTGTCGTTCATCGTGGCGGTAATGGTCAACGTCGCCTCGCCGTTGCCGACGGGGATCAGGCTTTTGGTCGCCTCGTCCACTTTCATCACGCGGCTATCGCTGCTTGTAACATGGATTTCGCACCGGTCACGCACGGACAGCGGCTGCGTGTGATAGGCATAAATCAGCTTTGGATTTGCACTGGTCGGCGCATACCAATACCGCGCCGGGTTGTTCTTTTTCTGCTGTGTCGCATTTTCATAAAACGGAAACGTCTTTCCGTCCTGAAACAGACTGCCGAGATCCCAATGCACCGATTTCAGCGTTCCCCATGCTTCGGGCGACGCCTGCACGGAATCCGGGACTTCTTCTGTTGTTTGCGAAAATTCTGCTTCCGTACCCGTTTCGGTCAGCACCGACTCCTGCGCAAATGCAGGAACAATCACCGCGGCTGTCATGCCGAGCGCCAGCAGAACGGATACGGTGGATTTAAAAATAAAATGCATGCTTCCTCTCCTGTACATGAAATTGGGAGCGAACGCATGTCCGCTCCCAAAAGGATCGTTAAATAGATGGATTACGCCCGAAGAACTTGCCGACGGAACCAAACAGGCCGGTTGCGACAGCGGCCAGATATTTGCCGGCCATCGGAAGGTTCAGCTTGATAAGACTCATAAGGAATCCGATAATCGCCTGCAGAAGGCTGATCTTCGTTTCCACAGTGATGCTCGCTTCGATCGGCTTTGCGCCGTTGTCTGTAACGGTGACAGTGATCTTGGCGGAGCCGGGGCCGACAGCCGTGACTTTGCCGTCCTTATCGACGGTTACAGCAGAAGGATTGTCGGACTTCCAAACAATCTTTGCCGCCTCATAGACCGTGATCACTCTGCCGTCCTCAAGCGTGAGTTCAAATGTGTCGTGATCGAATGTGCCGCTCTTGCCTGACGGAACCATCGGGCCGAGCACCATGGATTTGGTGTATGCCAGACGAATGGAAGAGGCAGACAGCACAGAATAATTGCTCTTGCTGCTCTTCTTTTCATTGATGCCGATCTGCACGTCCGTCGGCGGTGTGTAATCGGAATCAATCACGATGGCCGTCACGGTGTCGGAAACCACTACGCTGCCGTTCTTCGTTCTCGCGGTGATGGTCAGAATGCATCTCCCGTTGCCGACAGGGATCAGGCTTTTGGTCGCTTTGTCGACCTTCATAATGCGTTCGTCGCTGCTGGTGACCGTGATGTCGCACAGAGCTGCCGCGTAAGAAGGATCGGTATGATACTTATTCTTTCCAAGGCCGTTAAACTTGGTTGCTTCGTACCAATAACGCGCCGCAACGCCTTCCTTCTTTTTCGCATCATTCTCATAGAAACGGAACTGGGTTTCGTTCTTGGAGTTGACGTTAAGATCCCAATGGATACCGGTCAGCGGAACCTCGTTGAACACAAGGAACTGCTTGTCCACATCTTTGCATTTGCTGGACGGATCCTTCGCTTTGAGCGTCAGGGTCACATAAATATACTTTTCGTTTCCGGGATATTTGTTGACCGTAAAGGTCTGTGCAGCTTCATTGACTTCGATCACAGTCGGATCGCTGCTGGTCAGTTCCACGCCTTTATTCTGCGCACTGGTCGGGAACACCTGATATTTGTCGCCGTAGTAATAGGTTTCGCCGGCGATCAGCGTATTGGCCTCCCAATTCCAGCGGATCTCATCCACTCTCTGGCGGACGATCACTTTAGCGGTGCCGGACACGGTTTTACCACTTTTTTTATTGGTGTAATAGCCATAAACTGTAACGCCCTCGCTGCCGGTGGTCTTCAGCGCGGTTACACGGCCGGAGTCGCTGACCTGAAGCACGGTGGAATCTGCCGATTGAAACCTCAAACGGCTGTTGTCCAGCGGAACAACAATCGTATTCCCCTCATTATCGGTGGACAGACCGGACGCGATCATCTGCACCGAATCGCCGACGCCGATCACAGTTTCCGCAGGGCCAACGGCAAGATAAGAAACCTCCGGTTCCACTTTCAGAACCTTGACATTGCAGGAAGCTGCGTAGGTCTTGGAATCCACGGTATAATACGCGTGGACAAAAATGTCGTTTCTTTCGCCTGTGGGCTTCACACCGGTGATTTTACCGGAAGCATCCACAGTAACATAGTCGGTGTTAGAGGACGTCCAGCTGATCTGCGAAGCAACCAGCGGATAATCCTTGCCGTCGGAACCGTGACCGACAGCCTGCAATTGGCGGTTGCCGCCCTCCTCCAGATCCGTCACAGCGGCAGGGACGATCGAAATGCTCGTCAGCTCCGCTGCACTCGCGTCGATGTAAACCTTGGCCGAAGCCGTCAGAACCGTTTCTTTAGAGCCGATTTCGGAAAGATACGTTGCAGTGATTTCTACACCGTTGTTAATGACTTTGTCATTCAGTTTCGCTTCTGTGGATTTGACGGCCGTCACGATACCCTTGTTGGAAACTGTGGCATACACACTGTTTTTGGAAGCCCATGTGACGTTGGACAGCGAAACTGCTTGGCCGGTTCTGTCAGCGTTTTCATAGCCGATGGCGGAAAAAGCATACTGCTGCTTTTCTTTCAGCGTTACAGACTCCGGAATGATCGCGATGGATTTGATGCCGATCTTTTCCGCGTCCTCGTTTGAAATCACTGTGATATCGCACTTGCTCACATAATTCTGAGAGCCGACGGAATAGAATGCGTAAATTGTCACGGCGTCGCCGGCTGCGGCCTTTTTGCCCGGCTTCACTAAGCCGTTTGAATCGACACTCACGATTTCGGAGTTGGTGGAAGACCACTGCACTTCGGCAGGATCAAGCGTGTACTCCGCACCGCCGGCTCCGCGACCGCCGACACGAAGCTGTTGGCCATCCGTGTCGCTGATCTTAAGGCACAGCGAACCGGGCAGGACAGGAATGGATGTCAGCCCATCCGCTGCCATGGCAAGCATTCCCGCGCCCAAAATCGGTGTTGCGCCAAACATCATCAGCACAGCCATGATCAGGGCAAGAGATTTTTGTAAACTCTTTTTCATACATTTACTCCCTTTCAAAATTTGATTTGGTTACAAACCTGTAACACATTATACACGAAAGTAACAAATTTTGCAAGGGGTTTTCATAAAATTCACAAATTTATTATTTTTGGCACAACATATAGTCCAATCATGCCCATGGATCCATAGATGTAGGGATCCGAATGTCCGACAAGCATTGCAGTTCCCATAAAAACCACTCGCCTGTACTCCCCTTTTGGCGCAGAACAATGTTGCGGTCGCTGTCCGCGCCGGAGGAATGCACATGCAGCGTCAGGTATCCCTCGTTCTGGCGGGAGTACGGATTTTCGCGGATCGTCACACGGTACGGCGG
>CAMOCU010000100.1 GCA_946610835.1 uncultured Clostridia bacterium
TTTTTAATGCCTTCTCGCGTTTTGCTAAATACTCAGGCGAAGGGATAAAATGGCTGTTAAACGGTACATCATAGATTTCTCTGAGTGACAACCCATCAAGTTCCAGAATAGAAACGCGTCCTGCCAGCGAATCGCTGATAGATTCCATCAACTGCAGTTTTTGAGACCCGGTTAATAAAAAGTTACCGTACTCGTCTGTATTGTCTAATATGATTTTTATCCGGTTAAAAATCGAAGGACATTTTTGAACCTCATCAATCATCAGCGGACACGGATTGTTCAACAAAAACAAACCGACGTCATCCGTCGCTTGTGCAAGAAGAAGATCGTCATCAAACGTAACCTGCTGAACGTCAGGGAACAAATGCTTAAACAATGTAGACTTTCCGACCTGTCTCGGACCTGTCAGCAGAACTGCTTTCGCGCTTTGCGCCCTTCGTTTCGCAACTTCCTCAATATGTCTTTTAATGAAATACATAATGATCTCCAATCTGTCTAATCCAAAGTACAACTATATTATAGTCGTTGTTTCTGCAATTGTCAAGATATAGGATACCCTAAAACCGCTTCAAACTTCTTTCTTCAACGAAAGGCAAAGAAACCGCAGCCGGAATCGATAATTTCTGGTCGATATCATCGGTCGACACGCGGCAGTATGCGGCGACACGCAGAATACGGTCTTCTTCCGGCGCTTCGGCCGCTGCCGCGATCTTATGGACATTCCTTCCGTCCGGCTCGGCGCCGAATGTATAATACATATACCGTAATCGGGATGGCAGCGCAACGTCTGCGCAGACGTATTTCTGGTGCTTTTTCAAAACTTTTTCGCAAAAAAATACGGCGGACATGCCAAAAACAAGTTGACATATCCGCCGGGAGGGTATACAATATGGATGTAAGGGGAAGCCGATAGACGGTTGCCCAAAACAATGGATTAAAGAATTAACCGCCTGTGTTTGGAAGCTGGGCGGTTATTTCTTTTTATGCTCGAGGTATTGTAAAAACAAACCTGCTATGCCAATGAGTACCAGCAGGAGCTGAAACAGCTCCGCATATGTAACAAAGTGCATATGCATCACCCCTCTCAAGAGTGAAGAGAGGGGCAGAAACGCACCCTCTCCTCCGGAAAGGGCAACCGCCTACCGTGTATGGCTTCCACCTTACGCGCATAGTATACCGCAGATCCAAAAAGCTGTCAAGAAAAAAGAAACCGCAGCCGGAATCGATAATTTCTGGTCGATATCATCGGTCGACACGCGGCAGTATGCGGCGACACGCAGAATACGGTCTTCTTCCGGCGCTTCGGCCGCTGCCGCGATCTTATGGACATTCCTTCCGTCCGGCTCGGCGCCGAATGTATAATACATATACCGTAATCGGGATGGCAGCGCAACGTCTGCGCAGACGTATTTCTGGTGCTTTTTCAAAACTTTTTCGCAAAAAAATACGGCGGACATGCCAAAAACAAGTTGACATATCCGCCGGGAGGGTATACAATATGGATGTAAGGGGAAGCCGATAGACGGTTGCCCAAAACAATGGATTAAAGAATTAACCGCCTGTGTTTGGAAGCTGGGCGGTTATTTCTTTTTATGCTCGAGGTATTGTAAAAACAAACCTGCTATGCCAATGAGTACCAGCAGGAGCTGAAACAGCTCCGCATATGTAACAAAGTGCATATGCATCACCCCTCTCAAGAGTGAAGAGAGGGGCAGAAACGCACCCTCTCCTCCGGAAAGGGCAACCGCCTACCGTGTATGGCTTCCACCTTACGCGCATAGTATACCGCAGATCCAAAAAGCTGTCAAGAAAAAAGAAACCGCAGCCGGAATGAACTGCGGTTCCCTGCGGGATTTAGGATCAGCCTTTTACCGCGTCCCGGAATCGTTTGCCCGCCTTAAACACCGGTGCGATATGCTCGGGCACTGTCACAGGCTCGCCATTCTGCGGGCAGATTCGCAGTCCGCTCCGCATCGGACAGTTGGACAATGAGGACAGCATCTTTGAGATTGACATCATCGTCGCCATGCACATCGGCGCTGCTCTCATGGATGGTCACATTCCAGCCACCGGCAAGATAGCGCACGATGGATACCGTATCCTTCAGATCGACAGCGCCGTCGTCGTTGGCGTCGCCGAAAAGGCGAGAGAAGATGGTGACCGTTCCGTTCTGTACAGAATTCAAGAAAATGTGTGCCGCTGTTCCCTATCCCGCTCTGACGGCGATAAAAAGAATTCAATGAACTCTTGCAATCTATACTCCATGTATGGTATAATGCAGTCAGATAAACAATCAAGGAGAATTCCGTATGAGAAAATTATGTATCCTTGCGTGCGCCTTCCTGCTGCTGGCCGGCTGTGCGCAATCCTCCGACACAGACAAAACGCAGGCCGATTCTTCCGCCGCTTCCGAATCGCAGACCGCGCTGGAAATGGTCGAGGACGAGAACGAGCAGGAAATCATGATTCCGCTCTTTGGTGAGGAAAGCACAGAATCCGCCGCCCCGACGCGCGGCGAAACACAAACAACGCGCGCCGCTGCGCCGACCACGGCTCCAAATGCCAAAACAACCGCAGCCGCCAAAACAACCGCTGACGCAACGACAACGACCGCCGCAGGCAAAACTGCCGCATCGACAACCGCTGCCAAAACGACCGCCGACGCAACAGCAACGACCGCCGCAGGCAAATCAACGACCGCCGCAGGCAAAACAACCACCACAAAAGCGCCTGCCGCTCCCGCAGCGACCACCACGGCCGCCGCGTCCGGCACAGGCGGTTCCGTAACGCCTGCCGTACCCGTGCAGAACCCTGCGCAGGACGCCACGAAGCCTTCGTCCGCGTCCGGCACAACCGCCGCAACCACGAGCGCGGCTGTTCTTCCGACAGCAAACAGCGAAAAGAGCCGCTACGAACTGCCTGCCATCCCGCTCACCTGATTTTGCGCTGCGCGCCAATCTTCCGCCCATGGGATTACAACTTGAAAAGGAAGCTTAGATATGAAAAAAGGAATTTGTGTGCTTGCGCTTTTGCTCGCGCTCCTGCCAATGGGAGTGACCGCGCACGCGGGTGAATTGCCGACGATCCCGCTGACATCGAAAAAAACGCGCATTGCCGGCGACGCCAACGACGACCGCGCGGTCGATCTGCGCGACGCGGCCGCGATCACACGCAAGCTCGCCGGCGGATGGAGCATCACCATCAACGAAGAAAACGCCGACGTCAACGGCGACAAAAAAGTCGACTTGAAAGACGTCGTTCTGCTGCGCCGTTATCTTGCGGGCGGCTGGAACGTCACCTTGCAATAACGGGAGGAATACGATGAAAAAATTTTGTGTGTATTTTGCCGTGCTGCTTGTGCTGGCGACGTTCGGCATGACTGTCCTCGCCCACGCGGGCGAAATGCCGTCCGTTCCGCTGGTCAGCAATTCCGACAGCAATCTGACCGAAGTCGATACCGATTACGAGGTGCCGATTTCCATCCCCACCACGACCGAAGCGCTGCGGCTGAGCAAAACGCAGCTGCAGCTGATCTATCAGCAGGAAGAAATTCTGACCGCCAACTACGCCGTGACCTGGCAAAGCAGCAACAACGCCGTCGTCCGGATCGATCCGGAAAGCGGCAAGCTCTTCGCCGCCGGCGTCGGCACAGCCGCCGTCACCGCCACATCGCCCGACGGCAGAACGGAAATTTGCACCGTGACCGTGCGGTACGCATGGTGGCAGCAGCTCATCCGCATTTTCCTGTTCGGCTGGCTCTGGTATTGATGTCCTTCCGCAGCGCATGACTGTTTGCGCTGCGGCTTTTTATTTCACGGATTTTTGCGCATAAAAAGCAGAACTGCCCTTTGTTCCGGCGGTTCTGCTTTTGGATTGTTCGGCGGACAGAATTCGTTCGCGTTCTGCGGCGCGGCTTATCCGATGGCGCGGCCGCGCGGCAGCGTCCAAACATCGACGACGACAAACAACGCGCCGAATCCCGGAATGAAGACCGCAACGCTCGTGCTTCTCCCGATCACTTCCGGCGGATTGGCAGGATTGTAATGCACCGGGATAGACTTTCCTCGCGGCAGCTGTTTTTGTAATCATCCGCCATGGAATTGTACTCCGTACCGTCCGCAGTGTACCGGGCATACACTGCGGCTGTCCGCTGTATCGGGGTCGCTGCCGGGAATCCCCTTGAGGCGTGTGATCACGGCAGTCGTTTGCGGGTATGTGTGAATTTTCACAAGAGAAAAAATCCCCTATTGCAATCCGGCGCGATTTCCTGTATACTGCAATTGGTTAGTTTGTGCTAACTTAAGGCAATACCGTACAATTGAGGTGTACGGATTGCGAAGGTAGATTTTTGTGCAGCATGACGGAAACAGATTCAAGCAAGGCGTGCGCCGCGATTGGTGCGGTGTTGCCTTAAAGGAGGATGAACCATGACCCGCAAAGAACAGATTCAAAGCGCTTACAAACTGACCGGCGGCAACGCCGGATTTTATGACGGGATGATGACCTGCTCCACCTTGCCGGGCAAGGCGATTTGCCGCGCGGTGTGGAACATGGACGCGCAAAAGAATTTTGCGTATATCGAGCAGGCGCTGTCCGGCGTGCCGGAGGATTTTGACGGAAAGCTGCTGGAAGTGCCGGTCGGGACAGGCGTGCTGAGCATGCCAGTTTACCGCGATCTGCCAAACGCCGACATTACCTGCCTGGATGATTCGGCGGACATGATGCGCGCGGCCAAACAAAAGGCGGAAGCCGCGGCCATCCGAAACATCACGTTTTTGCAGGGCGACGTCGGCGCGCTGCCCTTTGCGGACGAAAGCTTCGATATTGTGCTGTCGCTCAACGGGTTCCACGCGTTCCCCGACAAGCAGGCGGCTTACCGCGAAACCTACCGTGTGCTGAAAAAGGGCGGCGTGTTCTGCGGCTGTTTTTACATTCAGGGCGCGTGCCGGCGCACGGATTGGTTTGTGCAGCATTTGTATGTGCCGAGGGGATTTTTTACGCCGCCGTTTGAAACAAAAGAAAGCCTTGCGCGCCGTCTGTCCGGCCTGTATGCCGCCGCCAAGGTTACAAACGTCGAGGGCATAGGCTGCTTTCAATGCAGAAAGGGAACGTAACCGAACCTGTTCCGCAATCCGCTCAGGCACAAAGGATTCAAGGGAAGCACTGATTCAATCCGATGCGCACGACGGAACGGATCTTTTTCCGTCATATTGCACCAAAAATCC
>CAMOCU010000101.1 GCA_946610835.1 uncultured Clostridia bacterium
GAAAAAATCTCTCGTCCCCTCGTACACCCCGATTTAATCAGCGCTTCCCTAAAAATCTAAGGAGGCGCTGAATCAATTCGATGCGCACGATGGCGCTGACCTTTTCCGTCCTACAGCGAGAATCGATTACCCTGCTTCGGCATGGCGGCAATTTCTTCGCATAGTCTGTCGAAAAAATTTCTTGCCCTCTTGATTTCTCCGATTTATTCAACATTTTCGGGAATTCTGTTCATTGAAGTGTGGCCTGCAGCAATATGGGGTTGTGGTCAGCGTACTCAAATCCAAAGTCCTGCGCAGCAAAGGAACGAACGGTCACGTTGGCGGACACAATAAATCCATCCAGTAAATAATATTGAAAGGAATCTTTGTCTGCGTCCGCATATGGTTTGTACAGACTGCGGCAGGAAGGAACAGAACTGTCCATGAGAAAAACACAACGGTCGTCAAACTGCGTTTCGTCCATGAGGGGCGCGGCCCAGTTGCCCTCTTGCGTCGGATAGAGCGAGGCGTCCGCTGAGGCAAACGTTTGGTTGAAGTCGCCTCCGGCAATTACATAATTTCCTTTATCTATTTCAGCGTTTATCAAATCAGAAAGCATTCCGGTTTGCGCAGCTTTTCCGGAGCCGTCGTCATAGGCTTCAAGATGCAAGTTGATCAGCACCAATTCTTTTCCATTCTGTACTGGAATACGAGAAACGAGCAGGCAGCGTTTCAAATTCGCCATGCGTATCGGCCACGAAAAAGGTATGGGGAGTTGAATGCGCTGCGCATCGGAAACGGAATAGACAGAAAAAGTTGCAATGCCGGAATCGATCTTGCCGATGGGTGGAATCGGATAAGGCAGGAAAGCGACTTTGAAGTTGTTGGCAAAGGATGCCTCGCAGTCCTCCAAATGTGCCTGCAGGGAGGCGTATTCGTTGACATACCGCGACCGCGCTGAATGTACATCCGCTTCCTGTATGAGCAGAATGTCCGGACGCATGCTGTCAATTTTATACAGTATGCCCTCCAGGTTTTTCAGCACACGCGCTGAATCAGCCGTTTGTACCATGCTGCCGCCGTCCATGAAGAAATCGGCATGATCTCCGAGCGCGCCGTAACCGATGTTCCAACTGGCAATTGTTAGATCATCGCCGGAGGAAAGCGTGCGAGCGGCATTGCCTTGAATTTCAATAGATTCTGTGTCGGACGGCTTGAACTCCGTGAAGGATAAATAACCGATCAAACCTGCTGCAAGCAGCAGAACGATCAGCAAAAGACTGCCGAGAAAGCGGAAAAAGCGTGCAAAAAGACTTCGTTTCTTTTCTGCCATATGGATGCCCCCACTATTTATCAGATGATCCCGTAAAAATGGACGATATTCATATCCTCCGGCATATACAATCCGTGGCTGCCGCATCCCCCGTCGATTTCGTGGCAGCCGTGATCCGGCGCGAATCCGATCAGCGTACGGTGGTTTTGCCAGTGTGTGAGAACATGCTGCGCCAGTGTTTCAAATGCGGCCGTATTGTGCTGAAGAGCCAGCAGCGAAGCTTCGCTTTCCGGGCCGAATTTATGCATTGTGCTGTCGAAGTTTCCGTTATAAACTGCAATCAAATCATATTGATCCTCGGCGATCAGTTCCGCAGCCTTCGCGTTGGCTTCGTCCGGTGAGTCCAAAATGAAGTAATCCATATCTCGTTCCCGAAAGATCAAAGACATGCTGTCTTTCCCGGTGGAAACAATACAGGGATTTTTGCCCGCACGAAGCAGTGCGTCAAAGACGGTGTCTGTTTGGACGACGGGCTTTTCATATTTTTGAATGCCATGTATTTCCGGCAGTGCGCCGGTGTACATTGTAGCGAAGCAAACAGGCGTAACAGACGGCATGACTGTCTGCAGCGGAAGCATGAGCTGTGTATGCCGCAATACCGGCAGGAAAAACGGAGTATACTTTTCAAACAACCATAACGCAATCGCATCCGGATTATACATCAAAATGCGATCTACTTTATCGCAGACAAGGTCGCAAAGAGCCGAAAGGGACGGTGCAGCGGATTTTGGCGGCGCAATGCCAAGTGCGGCGGACAGCGACGCGGCAACGCCGGTCAAAGACAGAGGACAGTAGATGTCTTGCATACTTTTCTCCTTTTTGGTCAAAAACCGCCCGCAGGCCGCAAAACGGGCAGGGGTGATCGTGCTTGCGGATCTCAGGATCGGGAAGCGCCTTCGGCTCCCTTCGGGGATTCAGTCAGGTGCAGAGGAATCATAATCCATTTTTGCAGCAGGAGCGTGACGGCGCGCAGCGCTTCCGCACAGACGAAGGTTGCTGCGCAGAAAACAGCGCACTGCAGCACTCGCCCGACAGGAAGGCAGCTTACGCTGAATGATCCGATCAGGAACATATAGTGGACGATATAGACATAGAAAGACAAGTCGTCCGCGTGTCGGATGATCCTGCTTTGTCCGATGCGGTCGATCCCTTCCGGGCGCAGCGTATAGATACGGCGAATCGTTGTAAAGATCCGGAATACAAACGGATTTTGCTGCAGCGCGGTGAGAGGAAAAAACCAGATCGAATCATCCGCGCTGAAGCGTATGATGAGAAGTCTCGCAGCGATGGTAAACAACATACAGCCCGTACAGATCAGCCAATGTTCCATATATGGAATTATATACGCACAGAAAACGCAGTCCCTGAAGGTTGAGCATATAGAGCGGTATGGTCCGAAAAGCGGCGCTGTCTGTCCGGTGCATAAAAAGGAGAAAACAACACTTAGCACAAGGACAAAATTGCAACCGCAATCGCTCCCCGCAGATAACGCTTCGCGAGAAACGGGAGGGGGGTTACCTGTTTACCCCCGTACAAATAACCGGAAATCAGAAGGAAAACCGGAACGCCGACAATGAAAAGCTGCGTGAAAGCTGCTGAACCAAACCATAAGGATAAAAGGCAGAGCAAAATACAGTTCATCCCGGTAAGGCGCGCAGAGAGATTGAGGTATCATGTGAGAGAGCAGTGATCTTCGTTCGGCCCGGCTCCTAAAAATCATTTCTCCGGAGCGGCGATTGCGATGCCGAGGTCGGTCAATTGTACGTCGTCGACGCGCGCGGGGCACTCGGTCATCGGTTCGGAAGCATTTTGCACTTTGGGGAAGGCGATCACGTCGCGCAGGCTGTCACAATGAAGCATTTGCATAACGATGCGATCCAGTCCCAGTCCCATGCCGCCGTGCGGCGGTGCGCCGAATTTGAACGCGTCGGTGAGGAAGCCGAATTTTTCCTGCGCTTCCTCGTCGCTCAGGCCAAGCAGCTTAAAGATGCGGCCCTGCAGTTCCGGATTGGTAATCCGGATAGAGCCGGAGGACAGTTCGATGCCGTTGAGTACAAGGTCGTATGCCTTGGCGCGAACTTTCGCCTTGTCGCTTTCGAGATACGGCAGGCATTCGTCCAGCGGAGCAGTGAAGGGATGGTGCATGGCGACAAACTGCTGCAAATCTTCGTCCCAATCGAAGAAGGGGAATTCGGTGATCCACAGAAAATTAAACGAATCCTGCGGAATGATATCCAGTTTTTTGGCCACTTCCTGGCGTAATGCGCCGAGCACAGACAGCACGAGAGATTTTTTAGTATCCCCGACAATCAGCACCACGTCGCCCGGCTCTGCGCCGGCGCGGGAAAGCAGGGCCTTGTTTTCGTCTTCTGTCAGGAATTTGGCGAAGGAGGAGGAGACAGTGCCGTCCTCTCCGAGCCGCGCCCATGCAAGACCTTTTGCGCCGATGCCGCGGACCATCTCTGTCAGCTTGTCCACTTCTTTGCGCGTGAGTTTGGAAAACGCGCCCTTAGCAGTGATGCCGCGGACAGTGCCGCCGTTTTGCACAGCGCCGGCGAACACGCCGAATCCGCAATTCGCGACCACGTCGGACAGGTCATACAGTTCCATGCCATACCTTGTGTCGGGCTTGTCAGAACCGTATCGTTCCATCGCTTCCTGATAGGTCAGGCGGGGCAGCGGCATGGGAATTTCCACATCCAGCACTTCCTTAAACAGGCGGCGAATATATCCCTCACCGATGGCCAGCACGTCCTCCACGTCGACAAATGACATTTCCAGGTCGATCTGCGTGAATTCCGGCTGGCGATCCGCGCGCAGATCCTCGTCGCGGAAGCAGCGGGCAATTTGCATATAACGGTCAAAACCGGCCACCATGGAGAGCTGCTTGTACAGCTGCGGCGATTGCGGCAGAGCATAAAACTCGCCCTTATGAATGCGGCTGGGTACAAGGAAGTCCCGCGCGCCTTCGGGCGTGGAGCGGATCAGAATCGGTGTTTCGATTTCGATAAAGCCGTTTTCATCAAAATAATCGCGTGTAACCTTGGTAACCTTGTGGCGCAGAAGAATATTGCGCTGCAGATCCGGACGCCGCAGGTCAAGATAGCGGTATTTCAGCCGTGTCAGCTCCGCGGTGGGGCAATTTTCAACAATTTCAAAGGGCGGCGTAGCACTTTCGGACAGCACACGCAGATCCCGCACTTCCAGTTCGACCTCACCCGTGGGAATTTCCAAGTTTTTGGAGGAGCGCTCGCGTACAACGCCTTTGGCCATGAGCACATATTCGTTGCGCGCAGCAAACGCCTTTTCAAACACGGAACGTTCTGTGTTGTCGTCAAAGGCAAGCTGCAGAATGCCGCTGCGGTCACGCAGGTCAATGAAAATCAGTGCGCCGAGATCACGCTGCCGCTGTACCCATCCGGCGACAGTGATCTCTTTGCCCACATCGGAAAGTCGGGGCTGTCCGCAGTACATAGTGCGTTTCAATCCGGTCATAAAATCCATTTTTATTCCTCCAAACCAAACATTGCCTGCAGATCCTGCCGCATGGACAGAAAGGCAATCTCTATAAATTCTTCCACAAAATCATCGGCCGGAACGTCCTGCGTTTCACCGGTCTGCATGTTTTTGACAGTGTACACACCTTTTTCAAGCTCATTGTCGCCAAGCACGACCGTATACAACGCGCCGAGCTTGCCGGCATATTTCATTTGTGCCTTCAGCGAACGGCCGCAGCCGTCTGTTTCGACAGTCAGATCTGCGCCGCGCAGGCTTTTTGCGATTGAGGACGCCTCGAGAGCGGCTTTTTCGCCCATGGCGGCAATGTATAGTGTGCAGGGATCCGGCTGCGGGAATTCGATGTTTCGGCTGTGCATGAGCAGCAGCAGCCGCTCGATGCCGAGACCAAA
>CAMOCU010000102.1 GCA_946610835.1 uncultured Clostridia bacterium
TGATATTTTCTTGTTTATCCCCCCAGCTCCACGGTCTCGTCGTAGAGCTTGATCCACGTGCCGGTGGCGAAGTTCCTCGCCCGCAGCAGCACCTCGTCGTCATAGACCTCAATGATCCAGCCGCAGCCGTTGGCTATGTGGCCGCCGTGCAGAAAATCAAAATACATGTACGACGGCAGATTGACCAGCGTGATCGGGTTGCCGTTGTTGTTTTCGATCGTTTCCACCGAAGCGTACGGCGCACCCGCTTTGCTGCCGGAATTTTTGAAGCCGGCGTGGATATGGCCGCTGATATAGAACACGTTGTCGTATTTTTTCAAAATTTCCAGCAGCTGAGCCGACTGATCGCCGACGCCGCCTTTGTCCGCCGGGTCTTGTTCGTTCATCTCCCAGTTGTAGGGCAGGCCGTGCGTTTCGTTGATCGGCTGGTGCAAAAACACAAAGATCGGCTCCTCCGTGCCGGAGGCTTTTTCCATTTCGCGGGCAAACCACTGCAGCTGCGCATCGCTGAGATACGCGCTCGTGCGATCCTCTTCCGACCCCAGCACGATGAAGGAGTAGCCGTTGATCACGTCGGCATAGTACATCTGCGTGATCTCGCGGTCAGAAACCATTTTGTTGTACCGGATAAACGTCGGCTTCACGCCGTCTGTCGGGTTGTCAAATTCGTCGCGGTTCGGCCCCCATGTGTCGTGGTTGCCGACGATCACAAGCTTGTTGTCCGCAATGTCATATTTGCCTGCCGCGTCCGCGAACACATCCCACTGCTCGCAGTAGCCGTGGTTTGTGATGTCGCCCACAAAGGCGACGGCGTCCAGCCTGTCTTTCGCCTTTTCCATATCGCGCAGCCCAAGTTCCAGCATTCCCTGAAAAATCAGCTTAAAATTGCCGCGCAGATGTGTGTCGGAAACGGCCGCAAAGCTGACGCGGCAGTCCTGCTGCGCGTGCGCGATCCGCGATTCCCGCTTGCCCGCAAGCAGTCCCAGCGGCGCGGTGAGCGTCATAACGACGCTCAGCAGCAGGCTCACGATTTTTACCAATATCTTTAACCACATAAGTATTCACCCTTTCGGATCATTCTGCCGGATGTTGTACAATTTACCGGCCAAAAGCAGCCGTCAATACCCGAACAGCGCGGCGGCCTGCGCCATGTTTTCACGGATGGCAACACCGAAGGGGCAGCGCTTTTCGCACGCGCCGCAGCGGATGCATTCGCCGGCGTGGTGCGGCAGCACGGCATAGTGTTCGCGCACCGTTTCGGGCATCTGTCCTTGCGCCTGCGCCAGATGCAGGAATTTGGTCACGTCCGCAACACTGATCTGCACCGGGCAGGGCGCGCAATGGCTGCAATACATGCAGTGGCCTTCCCAGTGAATCTTCGGAAACGAGGCGAGCGCGGCGGCGTAATCACGCGCTTCGGCGTCCGCATCGCAGTAAGCGGCGCTTTGCTCAAGCTGTTCGACCGTATGCGCCCCGGCCAGAACGACCGAAACCGCAGGGCGCGACAGCGCATAGGCGATGCATTGGTTCGCTGTCAGCGCAACGCCGGCAGGCGACAGCTCCGCGTGCAGCAGGTCGCCGCCTGCGAAGGCTTTCATCACGGTAATGCCCACGCCGCGGCGCTGGCAGGTTTCGTACAGCCGCTGCCGATCCGGATCCATATTCGTCAGGTCGGCGGCGTAGGCGTCGTCATTCCAAAGCTGCTCCACGTCCTCATCGGCGGGCTGCAGATCATAGCACGGGTTGACCGAAAACATCAGCACTTCGATTCCGCCTTCAACCACAGCGCGTTCCGCCACCAGCGGATTGTGGCTCGACAGACCGATGTGTCGGATGCGGCCCTGCGCCTTCAGCTCGCGCGCATAGTCCAGAATTCCGTTCTGTACGATCGCTTCCCAATCGTGCATGGCGTCGCAGTAATGGATCATGCCCACATCGAGATAATCGGTGTCCAAAAGGCGCATCATTTCCTCAAAGCCTGCCTTCGTCTGCTCCGGATCTCTTGTGCGCAGATACTGCCCGTTCTGCCAGACCGAGCAAATGTGGGACTGGATCAAAAATTGATCCCGCCTGCCCCGCAGCGCTTTGCCGACAGCGGCGCGCAGCGCCGGATCCGACGCGTACAGGTCAAAATAATTGATGCCCAGCGCCTGTGCCTTGTCAAACATTCTTGCGGTCATGGCGTAGTTATCCTCGGAAAAACCTTCGCAGCCCATGCCGATGACGCTTGCGCGAAGGCCGGTGTTTCCCAATTCTCTGTATTCCATTGCAAACCTTCTTTCTGATGATCCGGCGGACAAGCATCTCTGCGGCCGGCAATCGCGTCCGTTTAACGGACAGTATGGTGTTGTGGTTATTGTAGCATAATCGCCGCCCGGCCGCAAGTGCGATTTGTGCCGGATAAACCGTCCGCGTGAAAACATAGATCAATGCTGATCCTCAGGGAGGAAGTTTTGAGAACGGGGTACGCCGCCCCTGTGTAAGGAAAGACAGTCGTCGAGATACGCGGCAAGGGTAAAGCATATTCCTGCAGCGCGTGTGCTGCGCGCAAACACTTTTTGTCTTGACTTGACGCGGCGGGATTGGTATACTATATTTGTATAATTGGATAGTTTTGCATTCCGGACAGTTTGGAGAGCAGAAAGGAACCACAGAATATGAAAGTCGTCCTTTTAGCCGGCGGGCTGGGTACGCGCATCAGCGAGGAGAGCCACCTGCGGCCGAAGCCCATGATCGAAATCGGCGGGATGCCGATCCTTTGGCACATTATGAAGCATTACAGCCATTACGGTTTTCAGGATTTTATCATCTGCTGCGGATACAAGCAGCATGTGATCAAAGAATTCTTTGCCGATTATTATCTGTACAACAGCGACGTAACGTTTGATTTTTCCAAGGGCGGCGAGATGATCGTTCACAACAACATCGCCGAGCCGTGGCGTGTGACGCTGGTCGATACGGGGCTGACAACCATGACCGGCGGGCGGATCAAGCGCGTGCGCAAATACATCGGCGATGAAACGTTCATGCTGACCTATGGCGACGGCGTGTCGGACGTCGATCTGCCTGCGCTGCTGGATTTTCACCGCAGCCACGGCAAGGCCGCCACGCTCACGGCGGTGAGCGTCGGGCAGCGGTTCGGCGTGCTGGATGCGCAGCCGGACGGGCGGATTGATTCTTTCCGTGAAAAACAGGATACAGACGGCAGCCGCATCAACGGCGGCTTTATGGTGCTGGAAAGCAGCGTGTTTTCCTACATCGAGGGTGACGACACCGCGTTCGAGCAGCAGCCGCTTTCGGCGCTCGCACGCGACGGGCAGCTCATGGCGTACCGGCACGACGGATTCTGGCAGTGTATGGACACCCAGCGCGACCGGCAGATGCTGGAAACGCTGTGGGCAAAAGGGAACGCCCCGTGGAAACTGTGGTAAGGAGAGAGCGTATGCGGTTGGATTTTTATCGGGACAAATGTGTGCTTGTCACCGGGCATACGGGGTTCAAGGGCAGCTGGCTGTGCCGGATCCTTGCGCTTGCGGGCGCAAAGGTCGTCGGCTATGCGCTGCAGCCGCCGACCGACCCGAGTTTATATGTGCAGGCGAACATCGGCCGGGGCGTCGAATCCGTGATCGGCGATGTGCGGAATTTTGAAAAACTGCTGGGCGTATTCGAGCAGTACAAGCCGGACGTGGTGTTTCATCTTGCGGCGCAGCCGATCGTGCGCGAAGGGTACCGCGAGCCGCGTGCCACGTTCGAAACAAATATTATGGGCACGGTGAACGTGCTGGAGTGTGCGCGGCGAACGGGATGCGTGCGCTCGATGGTGGTTGTGACCACGGACAAGGTGTACGAAAACAAGGAGTGGGACTGGGGATACAGGGAGTGCGATCCGCTGGGCGGATTTGACCCGTATTCAAACAGCAAATCCTGCGCCGAACTGGTCACACGCAGTTATATCAACGCGTATTTTACCGACGGCGGCACAGCCGTTTCGACCGCGCGCGCGGGCAATGTGATCGGCGGCGGCGACTGGGGCGCGGATCGGCTGGTTCCGGACTGCGTGCGCGCGGCGCTGCGGTGCGAACCGATCATTCTGCGTAATCCGCTTTCCGTGCGGCCGTTCCAGCATGTGCTTGAGCCGCTGGCGGCGTACCTGCTGATCGGCGAAAAACAGTTCGCCGATTTTTCGCTTGCCGATTGCTACAACGTCGGCCCCGCACAGGCGGACTGCCTGACCGTGGGCGAGATGGCGGAGCTTTTCTGCAAAGAATGGGGCGACGGACAGCGCGCGGTCGTGCAAAAGCAGAGCGACGCCGTACACGAGGCCGGTTTCCTGCGCCTGGACAGCACGCGCATCCGTACCCGGCTCGGCTGGTCGCCGCGCTGGAATGCGCCGACGGCCGTGGCCAAAACAGTGGAATTTACCAAGCGCGGTCTGTACGGCAAAGCCGTGTCCGAAACGCTGGACGGGCAGATCCGCGAATATTTTGAGTTTTGACAATCGAGGACAGAGTATGTTTGAAAATATGACCGAACAGCAGGCGCGCGAGGCGATCCTGCGCATGGTGGGGGAGTACTGCGACGTTTTTCACGCGCCGCAGCCCTATCACCCGGGAGACAGGATCGGGTACGCCGGGCGTGTATACGACCGGGAGGAAATGACCAATCTGGCGGACAGTATGCTGGATTTCTGGCTGACAGCGGGCAAGTATGCCGACGCGTTTGAAAAGGGGCTTGCGGCGTATCTCGATGTGCCGTTCTGCAGCCTTGTCAATTCCGGCTCGTCGGCAAATCTGCTGGCGTTCATGGCGCTGACCTCGCCGCTTTTGGGCGAACGAGCCGTGCGCCGCGGCGACGAGATCCTAACCGTTGCGGCAGGGTTCCCGACGACCGTTGCGCCGATGATCCAGTTCGGCGCCGTGCCCGTATTTGTGGATGTGACGATTCCGCAGTACAACGTCGACGTCGACGCGCTGCGCGCGGCCTTATCGCCCAAAACAAAGGCCGTCATGCTCGCACACACGCTCGGCAATCCTTTCGACGTGTGCGCGGTGCGTGATTTTTGCCGCGAAAACGGACTTTGGCTGGTCGAGGACAACTGCGACGCGCTGGGCAGCGAGGTGCGCATCGACGGCGCATGGCGCAAAACCGGAACGGTCGGCGACATCGGAACATCCAGCTTTTATCCCCCGCATCACATGACGATGGGCGAGGGCGGCGCG
>CAMOCU010000103.1 GCA_946610835.1 uncultured Clostridia bacterium
ACGGAAAAAGATCCATTCCTTCGTGCGCATCGGATTGAATCAGTGCTTCCTTAGGGAATGTCTGTCAAAGACTCAACGCTCTGCGCCTCCAGCGTCTGCTGCACAAGCCCGGCCGGACGGTCGGTGTCATCTTCAATCAGCTCTGCGCCCAAATCCAGCGGTATATCCGAATCGGTCAATACAGCGTTAGGATCCTTTTCCTGTCCGCTGTTTTTACTGCGGTCACAGGCGGCAAACAACAGCAGCACCGCCAGAAGCGCCGCGAGCACAGGCAAAATACGTTTCATTTTGATTCCTCCTATTTTCAGTCGTACAGAAAATCCTCTACGTTGAAATCGGCAAAAATATCTTCCTCAGCCTCAAATTTTCCGGGGACGATCGGCAGCTCTTCAAAAACTTCCATTTTCTGCCCGCCGGACCAAAGAAACGGCGTGATGCGCACGGTATACCCACAGCCCTCGGGCATCATCCATTCATGCATGGGCGCTTGCGGCAGGCCGAACGTAGACAACAGTGTTGTGATCACACCGCCGTGCGTAACGATCGCCGCGCGGGTCGTCCCTGTTTTTAAAAGTCCTTCCACAATGCGCGAAAAGCCCTGCATGATACGCTTTTGAAAATCGCGGCTGCTTTCGCCGAAAGGCGGCTCTGCATCCTCCTCGCCGGCAAGCCAGCGCGGAAACACCGGATGCTCTTCCAACTCCTCGGCCGTCTTTCCCTCGAACTCGCCGAAGTTGCACTCGATCATATCCCGCATGGGAATAACATCAACGTCCGGATAGAGGATCTGCGCTGTTTGCAGACAGCGCCGCAGCGGGCTGGAAAAGACAATCTCCGGCTGCGGATATTCATATTCCTCGGCCATCTTGCGCAGCTGCGCCGCGCCCGCTTCGCTCAGCGGCACATCCGTGTGGCCGATATACTGCCCGGCATTGCCCTCTTCGGTCATGCCGTGGCGGATAAGGTAAATCAGGTAGGATTTCATATACTTCTCCGCTCAGATGGATTTGTACATCCGGATATATTCCCCGGCGGAATGCGACCAGCTGTTGTCGCAGCGCATGGCGCGGTCTGTCAGGATGCGCCAGCCCTCCGGGTTGCGGTATCCCTCCAGCGCGCGGCGGACGGCATGCGCCATATCGTGCGCATTGTAATTGCGAAACGTAAAGCCGTTGCCTTCGCCGTCACCGCTGTCCTGCACAGAATCCCGCAGTCCGCCCGTTTCGCGAACAATGGGAATACTGCCGTAGCGCAGCGCGACCATCTGGGACAGGCCGCACGGCTCTGTTTTGGACGGCATCAGGAAGATGTCGCTGCCGGCATAGATGCGGTGCGCAAGTTGCGGGATGAATCCGATGCGCACACCCATACGGCCGGGGTATCTGTCTGCCATTTCCCGGAAAAAAGCTTCGTATTCCGCGTCGCCGGAACCGAGCACGACCATCTGCAAATCTGTGCTGTCCATCAGTTCGCCGAGCATTTCGCGCACAAGATCCAGTCCCTTGTGCGAAACCAAACGCGTAACCATTGCCGTGAGCGGCACATCCGGCAGCTGCTGCAGCCCCATTTCACTCTGCAGTTTTGCCTTGTTGACCGCCTTGCCTGCCATATCCTCCGCCGAATAGTGGCTGAGGATCATCGGGTCGGTTTCGGGATCATATGTCTTGACATCGATCCCGTTAAGAATCCCCTGCAGCTTGAACGAACGCGCGCGCAAAATGGGATCCAGCCCGTAACTGAACCACGGATCCAGGATTTCTTCGGCATATGTCGGGCTGACCGTGGTCACGGCATGTGCGCATTCGATCGCACCTTTCATCAGATTGACGTCGCCGTTCCATTCCAGCAGGTATCCCTGATCCTCCGGAATACCGAACACATCGTTCAAGATTTCAAATCCGTAACGTCCCTGATACTGGATGTTGTGGATGGTAAAGACGGTGCGGATATTCTCGTATCCGTCGCGGCCGGCGTAAATGGTCTGGTAATACACCGGCGTGAGCGCAGTCTGCCAGTCGTTGCAATGGATGATGTCCGGCTTCCAGCCGATGTGCGGAATGATTTCCAGCACGGCACGGGCAAAGAATGCAAAGCGCTCGCCGTCGTCGTAATAGCCGTAAATGGAATCGCGCTTGAAATAATACTCGTTATCCAGCAAGTAATACGTCGTGCCGCCGACCTTGGCTTCAAAAATGCCGCAGTACTGCCGCCGCCATGCCACGGGCACCGTGATGCTTGTGATGAATTTCATCGACTCACGCAGCTCCGGCGCAATGCCGCCGTACAGAGGCATAACAACCCGGCAGCCGACCAAACGGCGCCGCAGCGCCTGGGGCAGAGAACCCGCCACGTCGGCCAGTCCGCCGCTGGCCATAAAGGGGAGCGCTTCGCTGGCTGCATATAAAACTTTCATGATAACCGCCTTTCTCCGGCAACGTCAGATAATGATCCCTTTGCCGATGTAAATCGGGTAGCTCCTATCCCCGCAAAGCGTTTTGCCGGGCTTGAGCACCACATTTTTATCGCTGACAACACAGCATACGCGGGCGTTCTCGCCGACCATGCTGCCCTGCATAAGAATGGAGTTGCGCACCACTGCGCCCTTGCCCACATGTACGCCGCGGAACAGAATGCTGTTTTCGACCGTGCCTTCGATCGTGCAGCCGTCCGCAACGAGAGAATTGGACACGTCGGAACCGAGTCCGTAAATCGTGGGCATATCGTCGCGCACCTTGGTATAGACCGGGCGTTCGGGTGTAAAGAGCTGCCGGCGATTTTCGCGCTCCAGCAGATCCAGATTGGCGTCGAAATACTCCTGCAGGCTGCCGATGACCCGCACAAAACCGGTCACTTCAAATCCGTTGATTTTTAAAGTATGTACATTACGCTGGAAAATGTCGCGTTCAAAATCGTCATAATGCAGACTTTCCGCTTCGCGGATGAGCCGTTCAAGCAACGCCTTGCGCAGCAGGAAAATGTTGAGTGAAAAGCACTCCTTTGTTCCGATCGGCGCGCCGACAGAGATCCGCTGTGCGCGGCCGGACGGATCGAAGTCGAAGGACATCAGATCGTCTAACGCAGGCTTCATGCCGTAGCGGTACGCCACGGTAATATCCGCGCCCGACGCGGCGTGCGATTCAAACATAGCGCCCAGATCAACGTTGCATACCGCGTTGCAATCGCTGACAATGACGTATTCTTCGTTAGAATGGGAGAGGAAATTCATGCACCCGCGCAGCACCTCGATACGGTTGGCAATGCCACCCGCGCCCTGCAGGGAAAAGGGCGGCAGAATAAACATACCGTCGTTTTTGCGCGAAAGATCCCACGGCTTGCCGGAGCCGAGATGATCCATCAGCGACTGGTAGTTCGCCTTCGTTGCAACGCCTACCTTGGAGATTCCGTAGTTGACCATGTTGGACAGAACGAAGTCGATCATGCGGTACCGTCCGCCGAAAGGAACAGAGCCCATCGTGCGCAATCCCGTCAGCTCCGGGATTGCATTGTCATATGCGTTGGAATAAATCAGACCGAGTATATTGTTTGTTCTCATAACGGCTTCTCCCCTTTCTCACTGCGCCGGCGCAACGTCGACGTCGATCATGGCCTTGGGCGCGACAACAGCGCCTTTGCCGACGGTGATCTGTTCACCCACAACGGCAACGCCCCAGTCGTCCAGATTTTTCATGTCCTCCGGACGCTGGCCGACAACGGCGTCCGCTTCGATCACGGCATTTTCCGCAACAATGGCATACTGCACCACAGCGCCCGCGCGCACCACGGTGCCGGGCATAAGAATGGAGTCGCGTACGGTTGCGCCCTTTTCCACCACAACATTGGAAAACAAGACGGAGAAGTCCACCTCGCCGTCGATTTCGCATCCTTCGGCAATCAGCGAATTCTGCACAGTGGCCTGCGCGGAGATATAGTGCGGCGCACAGGCGGGAGAACGGGAATAAATCTTCCACGATGTGTCGGTCAGGTCAAGATCCACTTTGGGATCGAGCAAATCGAGATTTGCTTCCCACAAACTGTCGATGGTACCCACGTCTTTCCAGTATCCGTCAAACGGATAGGCGTACATCCGCTCACCCGCGGCGTGCATCGCCGGGATCAGATCGTGACCAAAGTCATTGCCGGAATTCGGATCCGCTTCATCCGCCAGCAGATAGCGGCGCAGTTTTTCCCACGTAAACATATACACGCCCATCGAAGCTTTGTTGGAACGGGGATTCTTCGGCTTTTCTTCAAATTCGGTGATGGCGTTGTCCTCGTCCACAAGCATCAAACCGAAGCGCGGCGCCTCCTCCCACGGCACTTCCATCATGGCGATGGTGCAATCGGCATTCTTTTGCTTGTGATAGGCAAGCATTTTGGAATAATCCATTTTGTAAATATGGTCGCCGGAAAGAATTGCCACATATTTCGGGTTGTATCGGTCGATAAAATTGATATTCTGGTAGATTGCGTTGGCGGTGTTTTTGTACCATGCGGTACCCTCGATCTGCTGGTAAGGCGAAAGGATGTGTACGCCGCCGTTTTCCCGGTCAAGATCCCACGGCTGGCCGTTGCCGATATAATCGTTCAGCTCAAGCGGCTGGTACTGCGTCAGCACGCCGACCGTGTAAATGCCGGAATTGACGCAGTTGGACAGCGGGAAGTCAATAATCCTGTATTTTCCGCCGTACGGAACGGCAGGCTTTGCAATATGCTTGGTCAGAATGCCGAGTCTGCTGCCCTGTCCGCCGGCCAGCAGCATGGCAATGCATTCGTTGCTGCGAGACATAATACTCTACCTCCAATATCTATATGCTTTCAGTTTTCTGCTTTTCTGTATCTATTTGTTCGCGGGTCGTCTTTTTTCTGCGGGACGGCACATGCTGCAAATAGATCCCGCTCAATCCCGCGAGCGTGAGCGAAACGCTCTGTTTGAAGCCGTGCATGGGAATCTTTTCGGTTTTGACCGTACCGGACGTCCCTTGCCCTGTGCCGCCGAAAGCGCTTTCGTCGCTGGTAAAGATGACCTTGTAGCTGCCCTTTTCCGGCACGCCGATGCGGTAATCCTCGCGCGTTACGGGCGTCAGGTTGCAGACCACGACGACCTCGCCGCTGTTTTCGTCGATGCGGCGGAACGCGATGACGGAGTTCTGGTTGTC
>CAMOCU010000104.1 GCA_946610835.1 uncultured Clostridia bacterium
TGTGTCTGAACTCAAAACAGAACACAAGATGTTCAGCCCCGCGCAACGAATTCTATTATATCAGCGCACTGTACTTTTGTCAAGATGTAGAACGCAAAAAATGGTGTGACACAATATATAGTTTATAACCCTCGAATTTGGGCATTTTGCACATATTTCCGGACAAGACTTTCAAACAGGCGCAACTCTTGGGGATCGACGGCGGACAGACCATCGCGGATGCATGCGCCGGAATCCACAAAGTTCTGCAAATAGTAGTTTTTGGCGCCGGCGATCCAGCGCCCGATGGCTTCCATATCCTCGCGTGTGTGGAATTCCCGCACGACCGTTGTGCGGAATTCATACGGCAGTGTGCCGCTCATCAGCAGATCCATGCTCTGCTGTACTTTGGACAGATCGAATGCCGGAAGCCCGCAGGTGAGCGCATACTTATCGGGACAATTTTTGACGTCCATGGCCACATAATCCGCCAGCCCTTCCTCCACAATGCGGCGCAGTCTGTGCGGAAAGCTGCCGTTGGTGTCGAGCTTGACGGCAAAGCCCATTTCGCGGATGCGCCGCAAAAACGGAAAAATATCCTCCGTCAGCAGCGGTTCTCCGCCGGTCACGGCTACGCCGTCCAATATGCCGGCGCGTTTTTTCAGAAACGCGAAGAATTCCTCCTCGTCGATCGTCGGCGCGTCCGCGGGAAAGACCAGTACGCTGTTGTGGCAAAACGGGCAGCGCAAATTGCACCCGCCTGTAAATACAGTGCAGGCCATGCGATCCGGAAAATCGAGCAGCGTCAGTTTTTGCAGTCCGTACAATTTCATATGACTTCCTCCGAAAAAATGGATTTTCCCGCTCCGTGCCAATCAACGCCCAGCAGCGACGCGACGCTTGCGCCCATGTCGGCAAATGTGTCCCGCACGCCGATGTCCCGCGGTTCAAGCGACGGGCTGTACAGCAGGAGGGGGACGTATTCGCGCGTATGATCCGTGCCGCGAAACATCGGATCGCATCCGTGGTCGCCTGTCAGCAGCAGCGCATCCTGCGGCGTCATGCGTTCGATAAACTCCGACAAAAAGGCGTCCAGTGCGTTCAGTGCATCCGCATACCCTGCCGCATCGCGCCGATGACCGTACAGCATGTCGAAATCCACAAGATTGACATAGCAAAGCCCTCGAAATGGCCGCGCCTGCAGCTGCGCCATGCACGCCATGCCCTCGCGGTTGTTGTGTGTCGGGAAATGTTCCGTAATTCCGCGCATGGAAAAAATGTCGCCGATCTTGCCCACGGCGAGTACCTGCTGTCCGGCACGCGCGATACAGTCAAGCACTGTGTCCTTTGGCGGCGGCAGCGGAAAGTCCCGCCGTCCTGCCGTGCGGGTAAAGGGGAAAGGTCCGCTGAAGGGCCGCGCGATCACGCGCCCGACGCCGTCGTCGCCTTGCAGGATCTCCCGTGCAGCGCGGCAGTAGCGGTACAGCGTTTCCTCCGGCACAATGTCCGTGTGCGCCGCGATCTGAAAGACGCTGTCAGCAGAGGTGTAAACGATCAGGCTGCCCGTGTTCAGATGTGCCGGCCCGTAGTCGCGGATGACCTGTGTGCCGGAGTACGGCCGGTTGCACAGCACGCCGCGTCCTGTCGCTTCGGAAAACGCCTGCAGGATATGCGGCGGAAAACCGTTCGGATAGGTTGGAAAAGGTTTTGGCGACGGTACGCCGCACATCTCCCAATGCCCGGTGACGGTGTCTTTGCCGCGGGAGATCTCGGCGGCCTTGCCGCACACGGCACAAAATGACCCAGTGCCGTATACAGCGCGGCGAATGCCCAGATGTGTGAGCGTCGGAATCTGCAGGCGGCCGGTTTGCTCCAGGCTGCGGAACGTGTGCGCGCCCGTGTCGCCGAACGCTGCCGCATCCGGCAGAGCGCCTGCGCCAAGACTATCCGCCACGATCCAGAAAATTCGTTTCAAAACTCGTTTCATCATCGTTTACTGCTCCAGATCGAAGTGTGCTGCAAAGCGCGGAAACAGGGGCTTTGCCTGCATATGTTTGTCCAGAAAAGCGGAGAACCGCCCGATCAACAGGCCGTTGCAGGCAGTCATAATCAGCGTACCGATCCCTACGCCGATAAATCGGCGGAACAGGACAAGCGTCAGTATGCAGGAAACTGCAAGGCAGGATGCGTCGAAGCACACTTTGAACCGCGTGCGGTTGAGCGAATAGCGCGTTGTGATCCCTTTGACAAAAAAGTCATAGACCTGCGGATACAGATATGTTTGGAAAAACAGCGAGATCGCCAGCGCCGACAGACACATGCCCGCAATGAAATACACCACGCGCAGCGGCATCGGAAGCGCACCCGGCGCAGTTACGGATGGGTTGAAATGCGGAATGAGCATACGCCACAGATCGAGCGCTGCACCGTAGATCACGCCTGTCAAAAAGGAGCTGAAGTAGACAAGGCGTACTTTACGCATCAGCAGGCAGAAAACAGCAAATAAGATTCCCTGTACCACGTATTCGCACTGCCCGAAGGTCAGCGGCAGGCGGTTGGAGAGGATGTAGGCAGGCGCAACGATCATGGACACGCCGAAATCCGTACATGCTGTCATTGCAACCGCAAAGGACAGCATCAAAATGGCAAGCAGATAGATAACCTCGGCCGGGATCGTGATTCTTCGCATAGCGTAACCTCCGTTTCGTACTGTATCAGCATACCACAAGCGCACCGCTGTGTCAAACGTCTTTGTGCCGGCAGGTATAAAAGAAATATTTTTCCGCGCGGACTATCCTTTTTGGCATAGAAGTGCTATAATATAAAGAAAAGATCAAAAAGGAGTGTTCACACATGTCCGCAGAAAAAAAGACAGCGCCCACCGCGCAGCGCGACCGGATCATCGTGCGCACCAGCATTCTTGGCATTGGCGCGAATATCCTGCTGGCTGCGTTTAAAGCGGCGGTCGGGCTGCTGGCGAACTCTATTGCCGTTGTGCTGGATGCGGCAAACAATCTCAGCGATGCGCTTTCGTCAGTTGTGACCATCATCGGTACCAAACTGGCCGGACGCAAACCGGACAAAAAACATCCGCTCGGCCACGGAAGGATCGAATACCTCAGCACGATGATCGTTTCCGCGCTTGTGCTGTATGCCGGTATTACGTCGCTGGTGGAGTCAATCAAAAAAATCATTCATCCCGAAACGCCGGATTATTCCGTCGTGACGCTGGTCGTGCTGGCCGCCGCCGTGGTGGTCAAACTCGTGCTTGGGCAGTTTGTCAAGCGGCAGGGCAAGCGCGCGAATTCCGCTTCGCTGGCGGCGTCCGGTTCCGATGCGCTGTTCGACGCGATCTTGTCGCTTTCTGTACTGGTCAGCGCGTTGATTTTTGTGTTCTGGCACGTTTCGCTCGAAGCGTATGTGGGCGTGCTGATCTCTGCCTTCATCATCAAATCCGGCGTGGAAATGCTGTTGGATACGCTCGATGAAATACTCGGCAAACGTGTGGATCGGGATTTTCTGGCGCAGGTGCGCCGCACCGTGTGCGAGGATCCGGATGTTCGCGGCGCGTTTGATCTGATCCTGCACAGCTACGGCCCCGATCGTTATGTCGGCAGTGTACATGTGGAAGTGCCGGATACCATGACTGCTGCCGAAATCGACGCCATGGCGCGCCGCGTGGCGGAAAATGTGTATCAAAAGCACGGCATTCTGATGACAGGCGTTGGAATTTATTCATTCAACACCACGGACGATGCGGTGGAAAATCTGCGGCGCGAAGTGGCGCGCATCGTGCAAAGTCACGAAGGCGTGCTGCAGATTCACGGATTTTTTGCCGACATGGAGCAGAAAACCGTCCGTCTGGATGTGATCCTCGATTTTGCGCTGGAGGATCGGGAAAAATGCTTTGCGCAGATTCGCGAGGATTTGCAGCAGGCATTTCCGGATTATACGTTTATGCTCGCACTGGATCTGGATTTCTGAGCGATGCGCACCGCCGTGCAGGATGTCCATACACCGGGCGAATCCTACGCGGCGATCTGCCTTTTCAAACCTTTTCCGTACATTCGAAGGAAGCAACACAAAGCCTGCTCTGCACAACGCAAAGCAGGCTTTTGCAATGGTTAGCGGGTCTCGATTTTGCCTTCTGAACCGTCCGGATAGACAATATACAGCTCCGGCAGCGCTTTGGAAGGGGATTTGTCGTTGCGGAAATACTGCGCGGTCAGCGTCAGATCGAATGTGCGCGTCTGGCCGTCCGGCAGGGAGAATGTGGTGCCGGCATTCTGTCCCCATTGCCGCACGGAAGCGGCAGGCGAGAGAATGTAGCCGCTTTTGTAATCCTGCTGCAGCATCGCGCGCAGCGCGAAATCGTTCAGATCTTCACCCGTTTCGTTGCGCAGAGTGATCTGATAGCTCAGCAGCACCTCGCCTGTGCGGACTTCGAACATTTCGTAGTGACTCTTATCCGCCACAAGCACGGGAGCGGGGCGGTTGCTGTTTCCGTTGAGCAGGCGGATTCCGATCACCAGCAGCGCGAGCAGTACTGCCGCGCCGGTGCACAGAATCCCGATCCGCCGCAGCACCTTTTTCTTTCCGGGATCAGCGGTTGTTTTCACGTCGTCCATCTCAGAAATTCAGCGTCTTGGCGATATAGTCCGTCAGATCTGCGATCGGCAGGCGCACCTGCTGCATGGAATCGCGGTCGCGGACTGTTACGCAGTTGTCCTCTTCGGATTCAAAATCGTAGGTGATGCACAGCGGCGTGCCGATTTCATCCTGCCGGCGGTAGCGTTTGCCGATGGAACCTGTCTCGTCAAAGTCGACCATGAAGTAACGGCTCACCTCGTCGCGCACAGCCATTGCCTTTTCGCTCAACTTTTTGGACAGCGGAAGCACGGCAGCTTTATACGGCGCGACAACGGGACTCAGATGCAGCACCACGCGCGTGTCGTTCTTTTCGGCGTCGATGACTTCCTCGTCGTAGGCCTCGCACAGCAGCGCAAGCACAGTGCGGTCGAGTCCGTAGGTGGATTCGATGATATACGGGATGAACCGCTCGTTTGTAACGGGATCGAGATAGTCCATCTTGGTGCCGCTGTATTCCTGGTGACGGGTCAGATCGAAATCGGTACGGTTGTGTGTGCCGTTGATCTCGCCCCAGC
>CAMOCU010000105.1 GCA_946610835.1 uncultured Clostridia bacterium
GAAAGACGCGGACAGTATGCGCCGCCCACCTCTGCCCGCTTCGGCCGGATTTTTTGCCGGCGGACTGGGTACGGACATTGCGCTGGAGGGCATGCTCGTGGGCGCGGTGACGCTGCTGGCGCTGCAGGGCGGCATCCGGATGGGCAGCGTCGCGCTCGGCCGCACGATGGCCTTTTCCACACTGAGCTTTGCGGAGATCCTGTATGCGGTCAGTATGCGTTCCGCGCAGCCTATACACCGTGTCGGGCTGTGGACAAACAAAAAAATGGTGTGGGCCGCGCCGGTCTGCATCCTGCTGCAGATAGCCGTTCTGGCGCTGCCCACACTGCGTGTTCTGTTTCAGGTTGTGCCCCTGCACGGGGCGGCTTTGGCGCAAACGCTGCTGCTTTCAGCGCTGCCGTTCGGCATCCTGGAGGCAGTCAAGGCGCTGCGGCCGGAAAAATCACCCGGTCGTTTGTACGGCTTCGTCGGACGTCTCCCTGCCCGGGAGCTGCGACGCCGCTTCGCTGCTTTGCGCCGGGGCGTCCGGCAGCGTCGTGGCAACCGGCGCGCTCGTGGTCGGGAGCGGCTGGGTGGTTGAGGGTGCGGTCGTGCGTGCCGGGTCGGCTGTTTCCACCGCTTCGGAACTGCGCAGCGAACCGATATGATAGCCGTCCTCGTCCTCGCGCAACGTTACTTTCATGTACTTTGCCGGTTCCGGCGCGGCATAACTGCCGCGGTCGAGCTGCGCCCATTCGGAGCCGATGATAAAGCCCACGGTCAGCGTCACGGAATTGCCCGTGCGTTCGATCGGCGTGTAAACCTTGGGCGTGTAGGTCGGGTCGACGCTGGTGATGGGGATAATGTATGCCCCGCGCTCGGAATTGTAGATCACGTTGTAAAACGAATCGGAAACGCTTTGGTGATGCATCTGCACTTCTTTGCCGAACAGCTTGACAAAATAGCTTTCGACGTCCTTTTGCGGTACAAGAAGTCCCGTGACCTCGCCTTCAAACACATCATATGTATTCATTTTGTCGCTGGTGAAAATCAGCGCGCTGATTGCCGCGTCCAGCAGATCGGTCTGTTCGGCGCCGCTGATGTCATCGAACGGCGCGGGATCCACCGCCACAAACGGCTCCAAAAACTCCTCGTACTCCGTAATCCGGGAGCTTCCCTCCCGCACGTCGTTGACCTTTTCCACTGTCAGATGCACGGCCTGATAGACGCCGAACGCCGCAAAAAGCAGCAGCACTAAACCCAGAAAGAAGGAACCCGCGTGTCCTTTTTTGTGGGTTTTCTTTTTCTTTTTGCCCATGTCGCACCTCCTTGCCCGGCGGCAGTCAGCGGATCTGTCCGCTGCCGAGAATGATATATTTTTCCGCTGTCAGGTTCGCAAGACCCAGCGGGCCTCTGGCGTGCAGCTTTTGCGTGGAGATACCGATCTCCGCACCGAAGCCGAATTCGCCGCCGTCCGTAAAGCGGGTGGATGCGTTGACATACACCGCCGCCGCATCCACGCGCGCAAGGAAAGTCTGCGCGGCGTTGTAATCCTGCGTGACAATGCATTCGCTGTGCCCGGTGCCGTTTTGCGCGATATGGTCGATTGCCTGCTGCAGCGAATCGACAACCTTGACGGAAATGATGTAATCGAGAAACTCCCGGGCGTAATCCTCTTCTGTTGCGGGCACAGCCTGCGCAAACAGCGCACAGACCGTTTCGTCGCCGCGAATCTGCACGCCTGCGCTGTGCAGCCGGCCGCAGATCGGCACGATCATTTCGTCCGCAATGCTGCGGTGAATGAGCAGGCTTTCGCATGCGTTGCAGACGGACGGGCGGGAAACCTTGGCGTTGAATACGATGTCCGACGCCATCGCGGGATCGGCCGACGCGTCGATGTACACATGGCAGTTGCCCGTGCCCGTTTCGATCACCGGAACCGTGGCGTTTTCCACCACGGCGCGGATCAACCCCGCTCCGCCGCGCGGAATGAGCACGTCGATAAAACCGTTCATGCGCATCATGGCGTTGGCGCTCTCGCGCGAGGTATCCTCGACGAGCTGGATGCAGTCCGCATCCATGCCGCTTTCCTGCAGCGCGTCGCGCATCACGCGCACGATGGCTGTGTTGGACAGGATCGCTTCTTTGCCGCCGCGCAGGATCACGGCGTTGCCCGCTTTCAGACACAGGGACGCAGCGTCGCTTGTGACATTCGGCCGCGCTTCAAAGATCACGCCGATCACGCCCAGCGGCACGCTGATTTTGCGGATCTGCAGACCGTTCGGCCGCGTTTCGCCCCACAGCACTCTGCCCACGGGGTCGGCCGCCGCCGCCACGTCCAGCACACCCTGCGCCATGCCGGCAATGCGGCCTTCGTCCAGGCGCAGACGATCAAGCAGCGAATCGCGCATTCCGCTCTCCCTGCCCCGGGCAATATCCTGTGCGTTGGCATCCAGAATTTCGCCGCTGCGTCGTGTGAGCGCGTCCGCCATCGCGGACAGAGCGGCGTCCTTTTGCGCGCGTGACGCGCAGGAAAGTGTCTGCGCCGCTTTTTTGGCGCGGATTCCCAATTGCTCAAGCATGCTCTTCGTCTCCCTTGCTCTGTTTTTTGAAATGCGTGCCTACCTGACGGCCGTCGAGCAGGCGGTAAATATCCTCCGGATTGGAACCGTTCATAATGATCGTGTCGATTCCGGCCTGCGTCGCCAGCTGTGCCGCGCCGAGCTTGGTCGCCATGCCGCCGGTACCCAGATGCGAAACGCTCGGCCCCGCCATATGCAGCAGCGTTTCGTCAATGCGCTCCACAACCGGGATCAGCACCGCGCTTTCGTCCTCGGCCGGATTGGCGGAAAAGAATCCGTCGATGTCGGACAGGATCAGCAGCACATCCGCTCCCATAAGCCGGGCAACCTGCGCGGAAAGATTGTCGTTGTCGCCGTAAACGATTTCTTCCACGGCGACGCTGTCGTTTTCGTTGATGACCGGAATGGCGTTGTATTCAAACAGTTTTTCAAAACAGTTGACCAGATTTTCGCGCCGCTCGCTGTTTTCGATGTCGCTGCGTGTGACAAGCAGCTGCCCGACCGTATGGCCGTATTCGCCGAACATTTTGTCATACACAAACATCAGCTCGCATTGCCCCACAGTGGCCGCCGCCTGGCGGCCGGGCGTGTCTTTCGGCCGGCTTTTGAGCCCGAGTTTTGCGCTGCCCACGCCGATCGCGCCGGAGGACACAAGCGCCACTTCAATGCCGGAATTCATCAGATCCGACAGAACCTCCGCGAGCGTGCGGATGCGGCGCAGATTCAGCCGCCCCGTATCATAGGTCAAAGAGGACGTGCCGACCTTGACCACCATTCTTTTAACGTGCTTGATCATTTGTTTTCACCTTTCTTCAGGCAATTTATCCCGCGTCGAGAATGTCGCGGTACGTCTGCTGCGTGTCCGGTCTGCCCACCACGCAAAGAGAGAATCGCTCTGTTTGCAGCAGCTGCGCCGCCACTGCGCGCACCTCGTCGAGCGTAACATCCTGTAAATTCTGTAAAAGCTCCTCTTCGCTCTGTACCTTTCCGCGCAAAAGCATATTGCGCCCGATCCGCGACGCCGACGAGCCGGGCGACTCGAGCGACATGGATACCGCCGCAACGGCCTGCATTTTGGCGCGGTCGAGCTCCTTTTGCGTGAGCGTTTGCGGAAACTCGCGGCACAGCCGCACCACCTCGCGCAGCGCCGTCTGCTGTTTTTGCGCGGACAAGCCCATGCTCACGCACAGTGCGCCTGCGCCGAGATAAGCGGCGTGGAACGCGTCGATGGAATAGACCAGCCCCAGTTCCTCGCGGATGCGCTGGAACAGGCGGGAGGAGCCGGCTCCGCCGAGGATCGAACAGGCATAGCTGCACGCGTGCATGCGCGGATCGTCGATCGGCAGCCCGGGCAGGCCGAGCGTCAGGATCGTCTGCTGCACTTCCTTGGGAATCAAGCGGATGAACCGTTCCGGCTGCGGCGAGGCGGCACGCAGCGGATTGTTCGCGGCACGCAGGGCGCCGAAATGCGCCCGGCACTGCTGCAGGACACTGTCGCGGTCGAATGCGCCGGAGAACACCAGCACCATCCGCTCCGGCACATAAAACTGCTCCATATGCCGCCGGATCGTTTCTTTCGTCATCGCGCGAATCGTTTCCTCGCTGCCGACGATGTTTTTTCCGAGCATGTCCTGCGGCCAAAAAGACTCGTAAAAACAGTCCATGCAAAGATCCTCGCTGCTGTCCTCGTAGCTGTCCTTTTCCTCGAGAATGACGTCTTTTTCGGTCTGCAGCTCGTCCTCGCGCAGCGCGGGATGCAGCGTCATTTCCGCAATCAAAGACAGGATCGTACGGATCTGCGCGGTCAGCACGCGTGCATAAATGCATGTGTATTCCTTGGTGGTGTATGCGTTCAGCGTGCCGCCGGTGTCGTCGGTGATCTCTGCAATGTCGCGGGCGGACAGAGTGTCCGTCCCCTTGAACAGCATATGCTCGATACAGTGGGATACGCCGAGCGTCTGCGGCGTTTCAAACCGCGAGCCGCTGCCCACATAAAGCCCCAGCGAACAGGAGCGCAAATACGGCCGCGAGTCCAGACAAATCCGCAATCCGTTGTCCAGTGTGATACATTCCATGCGCATCCCTCACAATTGGAAGCGATAACTCACGCTGCCGAATGTCAGCGTATCGCCGTTTTCAAGAATCGTCTTTTTATCTATGCGCCGTCCGTTGACGAACGTTCCGGTTTTGGAATACGTGTCGATGAGCGTCCAGCCCTTTTTACGCCGGGCAATAACCGCATGAAAGCGCGAAACGGTCATATCCGCCTGCACCACAATGTCGCATGTGCTGCTGCGTCCGAGCGACACCTCCCAAAAGGATAGTTCAAACACCTCGCCCGTTTTTTGGTCGATCAGCGCCGCATACTCCGGCGAGGGAAACTTGTGCCGCAGCAGCGCCACGCCGCAATACACCAGCACAACCGCACCCAGCACAGGCAGAATAAACCGCGCCGCCTCCGCAGCTGCCTGCAGCAGATCCTCCATACCTGTCCCTCCTTTGGCGCAAAAAGTCCGTTTCCGATATCTTAGGGAAGCACTGATTCAATCCGATGCGCACGAAGGAATGGATCTTTTTCCG
>CAMOCU010000106.1 GCA_946610835.1 uncultured Clostridia bacterium
TGCATCGGACGAGCGTACGGCATGGAATCTTTATATGATCGACAGTGCGTGGAATGATTCGCACGGACAGCACTGCGCGGTCAAGGCGGAAACGGTGCACTGGTACAAAGAAACCAGTGACCGGCTGCGACGAGAAAACGGCGGTCAGGCGGTACCTTCCTTGCTGTTTTTACATGTGCCGCTGCCGCAGACAAAAGGACTGTATAGTCCGTGCGATCCTGGCCGGCCCGGGGCGATACGCGACGGCGACAGTTATTTTTGTCTGGATGCGGCCAAGGCACAGGGCGTGCTTGGCGAAAGCATCAGCGCATGTGAAGATGCATTTGGTCTGTTCGACGCCATGCAGGCGCGCGGCGACGTGCGCGCTGTCATTTCCGGACACGACCACGTCAATTGTTTCGACGGCGTGACGGATGGGATGCGGTTCATTCAAAGCGGCGCGGCGTCTTTTCGCTGCTACGGAAATCGTGTGCGCGGCGTGCGTCTGTTTGTGCTGCACGAGGACGATCCGCTGCATTTTGAAACAAAATATCTGCCGTATGACCTTTTGTGCGGCGAAGGCTTTTCTGCGCAGCTGCGCTATTTTTGGGATGCCGATGACAAAATTGCGGAAAAGTATACCGCGCTGGGTGTGCTCACGCTTTCTGCCGCTGCCGGGATTGCCGTACATCGAAACAGAAAACGAAAATCATTATAACCGAAACAGACAGGGGAGGGAACGACATTGGTTTTATATGTCAACGCTTGCGTCCGTCAGGAATCCAGAACAAAAAGGCTTGCAGATTTCTTCCTGGCCGGACTGTGTGAGCCGACGGAAGAGGTTCGGCTGGATACAATTCCGTTTCCTGTGGCGGATGCAAAATTTCTTGAACGTCGCGACCGGCTGGTGTCCGAGGCGAAGTTTGACGATCCGATGTTTGATCTTGCAAAACAGTTTTCCGGCGCGGATGAAATCGTGATTGCCGCTCCGCTTTGGGATCTGTCGTTTCCTGCGTCGCTGAAGCAGTATTTTGAACAGATCAATGTTCCCGGCGTCACGTTTGTCTATTCTTCTGACGGTGCGCCGAAAAGTCTTTGCCGGGCAAAAAAGCTGACCTACATCACAACGGTCGGAGGAAATGATTTTCCTGAATCGTTCGGCTTCGGGTATATTCAGGCGCTCGCGCAATCTTTTTACGGCATTCACGATGTCCGCCTGATTTATGCCGCGGGTCTGGATATAGCGGGCGCAGATGTGGAGAGTATTTTGACAAAAGTTGAAAACGCGATGCGAACCCGGCGCTGATTCCATCGAGGTATGCGATAGGGCGAAAAGCTTCATTTCAATGTGTACATCGGTGTTTTCTGCTTGCCCCGAACAGAGCAGGGGAGAATCTATACAACGGAATAGGGGAACCCGCAAAATCAAAAGAGCAGCCGGCGTGAACCGACTGCTCTTTTTGAGTGCGCCCGGCATGGGCAACAACAAGGTTGTTGTTTTTTTCCCGGGGAGGTCTCACGGACGCGCGAAGCTGAAACGTGAAGCGCGGTTGAAACAAGTCTTGTCGTGAGAAGTCAGATGAATCCATAGTACCGCGTCAGTTGACGGACGCGGGAAGGGAGGAACCGTTGAAGGCGAAAGAAATTGAAAGGTACCGAATTCGAGAGAAAAGAAAGCACAAAACGCTGCTGTGGCAGCGGCTGGGCGCAAAGAGATAGTGCGGAACACGAAGGGTATGCGGGAGCGCTGATCGAACGGAGGATAACAGAAAAGAACGTCGCCAACGCCGACAGACCAACGGTTGGATTGCCGGAACAAATTATAAAGGCGAACAATCTGAACCGCGCGTACAAGCGCGTGAGGAAGAATAACATACGCAAGGACATGCAATCAATTGTTTTTATATAAAAAGCTGAAAAAGCTGTTTAACTATAGACAAACGCCGAAAAAAACTGTAAACTATAATTATCCAGAAGAAAGGAGCATGAGTATGAAACTACCGACAATTCTTGCGAAACTCGTTTCAATACTGCTGGCGATCGTGACGCCGATTCTCTCGCTTGGATTCGGCGCTGTGGGTAAGCTTCATGTGCGCAGCGCAATTCCCGCCGCACAACAGGTGGAGCAGACAGCCGGCGGGTTTATGGCCGGAATTTGCCACCCGGAACCGGCATACAAAAAAATCAAGGCGGCCAACATCGGCTGGATTCGTGAAGACATTCCGTTTCCGTTTGACGAGAACGGCAAGCTGACCAAGTCGTACAAGGACTGCAAAAAAGAACTTAAGGCATACGCGGATCACGGCATTAAAGTAATGGCCATAACGCCCAACCCGACCAAATACCTCGCACACGGATTGGATATACGCAACGAAGAGGATCTTGAAGAGATCCGCCGCATTGCGCGATTCTATATCCGTGATTATAAGGGGATTGCCGGTGCATTTCAAATAGCCAACGAAATGGGCGTGGATCGTTTTACCAAACCGTTTACGATGCGCGAGGCGGCAAAGTTTATCGGCGTCCAGCTCGAAGAAATGTATCCGCTTCGCGGCGAGATTTTGATCGGCTATAATCTCGGCGGATTCGGAATTGCAGAGCTTCCTCCGCTGATGCGTAAGTACAACACATATGTGGATTATATCGGCGTCGATCTGTATTTTGGTTCTTTTGAAAATATTGTTAAATCCATCAACACCTATCCGGCAATTCTCCGCGAGGTACATGCGGTAACAGGCAAACCGCTCGTCGTGGCGGAATTCGGCTATATGGGTTACGGCGCACCCAAAACAGCCGCTGAAAGAAAAGAAATTCTTGAACAGTACGGCGTACACAGCGAGGCACAGGCGCGGCAGAACATCGACGCGTTTATTGCCAAGCTCCCGACTTCTTTGCGCGAGGAATTTGAAGAAATGTACAGCGGCAAAAGCAGCCGAGAGAAGGCAAAGCTGCTTTTCAAGGGCGAGTATGCCAACCATATCTACAGGGAATTGGCCAAGGGTGTGGAACTGCGCGGATATCCCCATTCACCGGAAGGACAGGCAAAGTTTTATGCCGATCTGATTCCGAAGCTCAAGGCGCTGGATTTTTGCAAGGGTGCCTTTATTTATATGTGGAACGATTCGCCCCGCTGCTATGTCTGCGGGCAGGAGGATTGCCCGGTGGAAACAGGATGGGGAATTGTGGACGGGAAAGGTAAGGAAAAACCTGCCTATTATGCCGTGCAGAAAGCATTTGCGGAATCATAATCGACATTATTCAATACGTCGCTCCGGTTTCTGTAAAAGAAACCGGAGCGGATCTTTTTTGTAAAGTGTTTCGTCAATACAGAGTGTATGCGGTGTGTGCAGCAAACGATTTTGGCCGGTCGAACGATACGGGTACGATTCCGGAACTGTTTTACGGATGTACACCAGCCGGGAAACAAGGTGTGCGTTCAGCTTGCGAACTGAATTGGCTTATGACGGCAGCAGCGAATCCCGGAACCCTGCCGCACCGAATATACGCATGACAATGTCGTTCAGCTTGAGCATAATGCGGTCAAGCGTTGTCAGTGGTTTTGGCGGTTCTTCAGGGTTTCGTTTGCCGACTTCAATCAGAAAGTTTTCTGTTTCGCGCAGCAGATTTTCTTCGGCGTTTGAGTCATTGTGCGTGCTGTTCAGCGTTACCTCGCAGCGCTGTTTTAAGTCGACAGCGCGCGAGACCTGTTCGGAAGCGGCGGGGTTGTTGCTGTTTTCGTCGATGAATTCACCCAGCTGGCGGATGTAATTCCAATCGCCGTCTGTAATCAGCGGCCGGAGTGCACGGGCGTCGTTGAACTGCGGAAATGTTTCGCTGCTGGAGTGTACATCCCGAACCTGACCTGTGGCGATTTGCATGGCCAGGCGCAGCGCAGTGTTGTTGTAATCAAGCTGGTGGATCTGGCGATAAAAACACCATGTCCGATCCGGTGCATATGCGGTTGAAAGATCAATCGTACCGTCATCCGAAGCGTACGGGCCGAAAAAGACCGGCTCACTGTCGTACGGAACAGAAGAAGCGCCGAGCGTGGTGGATTGGATCTGAATGATCTCGTCGGAGTTTGTGGATGTTGCGCTGTCAAAAAACTGCATCAGCTTGTATTCTTTCGTTTCCGAGCCGAAGCTCAGCCCATATCCGCTCAGGAAAAAGATTTCGAGTCCTTTGGATTCCAGCCGCCGCAGTCGATCGGGAAGCGTGCACTGTGCGAGATAATATTCATGTGTCATAGCACGAATCTTGTCCCATTTTTCTCCGGACAGATACGCTTTTTCTATTGCGGGATAGCGATCATGCGGAATAAGCGCCATTAGCGACGGCGTCGGCAGTATAAGCGTTTCGGAAAATGCTGTGGAAACGCGTTCAACGATGCTGTGCAAAACGGATTTCGGGAACAGACGCATTGCCAGATTGATCAGACAGTAAAAATAAGGCTCTTTCAGATAATTGGCGGCAATGCCGTTGTACAGCAGCTGAGGCGCGGATTTTGCATATTTTTTCTCAATCAAATCGGCGACTAAGTCGCTGCCGTCCCATGCGCCCACAATGCTGACAATCCGTTTGACGTCGTTTCTATCGTATTCATGCCGCTGGAGATAAGCGCTTGCCACGGCTGCACCCATACTCATCGTGACCAAAACAACACTCGATTTCCCGGTTTGCGGCTTGACAACATTGGTGATGAAATCGTCCAGCCCTTCCGCATCGTCATACAGATAATCGAATGCAGAGTGTGTGTAGCTGTAGACCATGTTTTCCGGAATTCCCGGCTTGGAAGGATCGTCGGAGATGAGATCCTGGCAGGGGATTGAGCGGAAAAAGTCGTGACGCGCCGATTCGTCGTATTCGCTCAACGGTTTGCGTTGCAGCGGGGATTCAACGCAGTCCGGCAGGTGCCCGTTCTCATCCAGAATATTTGCCCAAAACAGAATTTTAAGCAATTCCCGCACGTCTTTTTGAGAAATCAGATTGACGTCGAGCATGGCAGAAAAAATAAGCTGAAAAGCAAGACGGAGGATAATGCGGATTGTTGCCGGCGCGCGCAGCTTCCCTTTGTCCAGATACAAAATGTTGAATTCAATGGGATCATCGGAATCCGGCATGGTGATACGGTTTCCGTCTTCATCCAGCAGATGGTACCAGT
>CAMOCU010000107.1 GCA_946610835.1 uncultured Clostridia bacterium
GCGGCGGGGCAAGGAAATCTGTCCCACCGGCAAGGGAAAGCAGCTGATCCGCATTGTGCCGGAAGATCTTAAAAGCGCGGCGCTGACTGCCAAATGGGAACAGCAGCTGCAGCTGATCGCCAAAGGACAGATCCGCGAGGACGCCTTTATCCGCGACATGCGGCAATACGCATCGCATCTGGTTTCCGCCGTGATCGCATCAAACGCCGTCTTTGCGCACGACAATGTCACCGCGCAGAAATGCCCGGACTGCGGTAAATTCCTTTTGGATGTGCAGGGCAAGCACGGACGTATGCTTGTTTGCCCGGATCGCGAATGCGGCTACCGCAAAAGTGTCACGCGCATCACAAACGCGCGCTGCCCGAACTGCCACAAAAAGCTGGAACTGCGCGGCGAGGGCGAAAAGCAGACGTTTACCTGTGTGTGCGGCTACCGCGAAAAGATGGCAGACTTTGAAAAACGCCGTGCGGAACGCGGCGCGGGCAAGCGCGATGTGCAGAAATATCTGCAAAACCAGACCAGGGAGTCGGCAGGTACAGGCGCAATGGCAGATCTGCTCGCCCTGTGGCAGCAAAACAACGATTCCTGACGGATCGACATCACAAGATCAATTTTCGGGAGTACAGATGAAAAAGATTGTTTCCATTTTACTCATTCTTGCGCTGCTGTGCGGCTTGTGCGCGTGCGGTGATGACGACGAGCGGTATATTTTTTACCCGCTGTCTGTCGAACCGCAGACGCTTGATCCGCAGGTATGCGGCGACGCGGATACCGCCTTGGTCGTCAGCCAGATGTACGAAGGGCTGGTGCGTATGGGGGAGGACGGTTCAATCCGTCCCGGCGTGGCCAAAAGCATGGAAGTGTCTGACGACGGCATGACCTATACGTTCCATCTGCGTGAGGATGCGCATTGGCATATCATCAAAAATTTCAAGGATATTTTCGGCGAAGGGTGCGAAAAAAATCTGGAGCTGCCGGTGACGGCGGAGGATTTTGTGTTTGCGTTTCAACGGATCTTTTCGCCGCATACCGGCACGCCCGGCGCAGACACCTTGTATGCGATCCGCAATGCCAAGGCCGTGCATACGGGCGAGATGTCCGTGCTTGAACTGGGCGTCAAGGCGGCCGATCCGCAGACGCTTGTCATCACGCTCGAGCGTGCGGGCGCGGATTTTCTGACGCTGCTCACACAGCCGATCTGCATGCCCTGCCATCGTTTGTTTTTTGAATCGACCAAAGGCAAGTACGGTCTGGGTCTTGCGTATACGATGTGCAACGGGCCGTTCAGTCTGTATCGCTGGATGCTCGGCACAAGCATTACGCTCAAACGCAATCCCGATTACATCGGAGAGCTTGCCGTGATCCCGGCCGGTGTGTCGCTGCTGTTCAACAGCGACAAGAGCACGTATGTGCAGAAAGTGTCGGAGGACAAATACGACGCCGCGCCCGTGGAGCGGGAATTGGCCGTCGGCATTCCTTCGGGACTGCGAACCGTGGAGGTGCACAACACCGTTTGGGGTCTGGCGTTTCAATGCACGGATCCGCTTTTGAGCAACGCGTATCTGCGCATGGCGCTGTGCAGCGCTTTTTCCGCCGGGACGCTTGCGATCGAAAATGTAACGCCGGCGCAGGGAATGCTTCCGTCGGCCTGCCGTGTGGGCGGCGAAAAGTACCGTGATCTTGCCGGCGGCGCGGAACTGCCGGAGGAGAGTACGGCGCGCGCGCAGCTGTTTATGCAGTTTGCACTCAAGGAACTGGGCGCCTCGACGATCTCCTTCACCATTCTTTGTCTGCAAGAGCATGAAACGCCCATGCGCCGTGTGATTCAGAACTGGCAAAAAGTATTCGGCGTGGCCGTCAGCGCAAAAACACAGGTTGTGACACAGACCGAACTGCTTGCAGCGCGCGGCAGCGGCGCTTTTCAGGCGGCGTTTCTGCCTGTGCAGGCGCCCTTTACCTCTGCGGTGCAGTGCCTGTACAGCTTTGTTTCCGACAGCGCGATCCGGCTGGGGCTGGAGGAGAGCACGGCCGAATACAGCGCGCTGATCTCCGCCGCCTTGACGGCGCCGACAGCAGCGGCCGCAGCGGCTTGCTGCAGGCAGGCGGAATCCTATCTCATCCGTACCGGCGTGTTTTATCCCGTGTACGAGGATGTGAGCCGTTTCGTTGTGCGCGGCAATGTCGAAGGCGTGCAGTTTACCCCCTGCGGCGAGGCGGTCAGTTTCGTCACGGCAAGAAAGTCGGGCTGAGCAGATGAAAAAACAAACGTTTTTTGCGCTCTTGCTGTGGATCGCTTCAATTGCATGGGCGTGTTTGATCTTTTATTTTTCCGGGCGCAGCGGAGAAGCTTCCGCCGCGCAGAGTTCCCGGTTTATGCTCCCGTTTGCGCATCTGGTAACGGTGCTCTTCGGCGAGGCAGGACATACCGTGGTGCGCAAGTGCGCGCACTTCTTTCTGTACTTTATGCTGATGCTGCTCGTTTCGGCGGCGTGGCGGTGCAGCACAGCCGGGCGGCCGTTTGCCGTTCCGTTTACGCTGTGTGCGCTGTATGCTGTCAGCGATGAGATACACCAGTTTTATGTGCCGGAACGTGCGTGCCGACTGTACGATGTCGGCATAGACGCGCTCGGCTGTGTGTGCGCGGCCGTTTGTATCGTTTTGCTGCACAAAGCAATTGTGCGCATACGTGCAAAAAAACAAAAAGAATCGAGGGAACATGCATGAAAAGAATCGTATGTATCGTCCTGATCCTCTGCACGTTGACAGCGCTGACCATACCTGCAGCGGCGGAAAAGAAATGCTCTTGCGGGCAGGATCCCGTGATTTATGTCTGCGGATTCGGCGCCGCGCTGTATGCGGACGAACAAGAAACGCAGCGGATCTATCCGCCCGCGACAGAAGCGTTTGAAGCGCAGAAAGAAACGATCATCCGCGCGGCCGTTGCGCTGCTGTTTCATCGCTATCGCCGTTTTGCCGATCTGGGCATGCAGGCCGCGCAGACGCTGCTCGGTGCGCTTGCGTGCGATGCACGGGGGAACATCGTTCCCGGCACGGGAATCGGCAACAAGCCGCTGCCCACAAAAGACGTCCACGGGCAGATGCTGCGGGACGTGGCGGATTACGCGTTTTATTACGATTGGCGGCTCAGTCCGCTGGACAATGCAGAGCTGCTGCATACCTATGTACAGCGCGTCCAATCCATCTGCGGCCACGACAAGGTGTCGCTGGTCTGCCACAGCATGGGCAACACGCTGCTCGCGTCGTATCTGTATCTGTACGGCAGCGCGGATCTTTCGCACGCGGTCTGCCTTGCACCCGCGTGGAAGGGCGTGTCCATCATGGGCTCGCTGCTCAGCGGCGAGGCGCGCATCTGTGACAAATCCCGCGAGCTGGATCTGTTTTTGCGCAGTATTCCCACAATTACGGATGCGCGTTTGCAGAAGCTGATCCGTTTCGGCGGCAAAAGCGGCCTGTATCCGATCCTTCTGTGGCACCTGCAGCGTGCGTTGAACAGCCAGTTTAACCGCGTGTTTTGCGAGTGCCTGCGCGGTTTGTTCGGAACCATGCCGGGCATCTGGGCGTTTGTGCCGGATGCGTATTATGATTCGGCCAAGGCGTTCACATTCGGCGGCGATCCGCAATTCGACGCTTTGTGCGAAAAGGTCGACCTGTATCACGAGAATGTCCAGCTGCGGCTGACCGATCTTCTGACCCGCGCGATGGAGGACGGCATGCAGCTGACGATCCTGAGCGGATACGGTATTTCGACCATGCCGCTGAGCTATGCGCACACCGCGCAGTCTGATTTTTTGATCGACACCACGCTGACCAGCATCGGCGCCGTGTGCGCGCCTTTCGGCAGTACGCTTGCACAGGGAGTGCATCTTTCGCCCGATCGCACTGTGGATGCCGGAACCTGCTTTTTTCCGCAGCAGACGTGGTTTGTGCGCGGTTTGATGCATTTCGATTATCCGACCGAGGCGATTCCTTTTGTGCGCTGGGCAGTTGCGCAGACCGCGCAGCCCACCGTGCAGACCTCGGCGCAATTTCCCGCATTTTTATCCTGGGACGCGGACAGCGGTCTGTGCCCTGAATCCAATTGAGCAGAAAGGAACCAAGCAATTATGAAGTACGCAGTAGTATTGTGCGACGGCATGGCGGATTATCCCGTGCCGCAGCTCGGCGGAAAAACGCCGATGATGGCGGCGCACAAGCCGCATATCGACGCGCTTGCGCAAAAGGCGCAGGTGGGTCTGGTGCGCACCGTGGCCGAAGGGCTCAAGCCCGGCAGCGATGTGGCGAATCTTTCGGTGCTCGGGTATGATCCGCGCAAGTATCACAAGGGCCGCTCGCCGCTGGAGGCGGCGAACCTCGGCGTGCAGATGCTGCCGGACGACGTGGCGCTGCGCTGCAATCTTGTCACGCTCAGTGATGCGCCGCGGTACGAGGACAAGGTAATGGAGGATTATTCCGGCGGCGACATCAGTACCGATGAAGCGCGGCAGATCATGGATACCGTGCGTGCGCATTTCGGCAGCGAGCGTTTCGAGTTTTATGCCGGCGTGGCATATCGTCATTGCCTGATCGTCCACCACGGCACCACCGAATTGGGCAAAATGACGCCTCCGCACGACATCTCCGGCCGTGTGATCGGCGAATATCTTTCACAAAGCGAGAATGCCGCGCCGCTGATTGCCATGATGCGCGAAAGCTGCGATCTGCTGCGCACGCATCCGGTTAATCTTGCCCGCATTGCCGCCGGCAAGCGCCCGGCGAATGCGATCTGGTTCTGGGGCGAGGGTACCTGCACGGCGCTGCCGGATTTTGAATCGCTGTACGGGCTGCGCGGGACGATCATTTCCGCGGTGGATCTGTTGGGCGGAATCGGCTTTTTGGCCGGGATGCACACGCCCAAGGTGCCCGGCGCGACAGGATATATCGACACCAATTTCCTCGGCAAGGCGCAGCAGGCGGTGCGTGAATGGGAAAGCGGACAGGATCTGGTGTATCTGCATTTTGAAGCGCCGGATGAGTGCGGCCACAGAGCCGAGCCGGAAAACAAAGTGCGTTCGATCGAGCTGATTGATTCGATCGTTCTGCCGACGATTCTGGAGTATCTGGAAAA
>CAMOCU010000108.1 GCA_946610835.1 uncultured Clostridia bacterium
CAAGGATTGTATCGCCGTCGTCAAATTCGGGAGCCGAATTGGATGCATCGGTAATAATATCCTCTACATAAAAAGCCTCTGTTTTCATTTCAGGTCTGAAATACATGCGCAATGGAATCATCCTCTTTACTACGTTTTGGGGAATGTGCAGCCGGAAATCCGGCTGCACAAAAATTGCCAGAGATTAGTTGAAGTCCACAAAGATGGGAGCTGCAGCACCACCAGGAACAACCGTTTCACCGCCATCAAAGACACCCTCATTAGGATCCAGATTCTGCTGGTTCATCGCGCCGCTGACGGTAATAATGTCCTCCACATCAAACGCTTCCATATCCATTGCCGGCGTAAGATATTTGCGCATTGAAAATTCCTCCTTCCATCAGAAATTTTATTTCTGACAAAATACTACGTAAATATTTTGTCAAAGATAACGAAAATAAGTATTATCCGAACGGATCGTCGTAATTATCGCCTTCAATTTGGCCAATGAACGACCTGTTGATATAGTCAGCACAGTAAATATCGCTGTAATAGGTAGATGTATTGCCGTTTCTGTCACGTATAACCGCGTATCCGCGTGCAAAAACAAGCGGATAATAGGTAATGCCGTCTTCCGTTGTAGCGTACCATTTGCCAAGCGTAACCGTGTAAGTTCCGGAAGACGCCGTGGATTTGGACGTACCTTTCAAAATAGCAGATTCGGATTCATTGATTACAAAGGAACTTTCGCTGCTGCCGATACGGACGTCCTTGGTCAGAATCGCACCGGTCTGCAGAATAGTATAACCGCTGGTCACGCTGCGCTCCACAGCAAAACGAATGGATGTGTTTTCAAAATCAGGCGTATCTCCCACAACTCGAAGAGCCACTCCAGTTGCGCTGCCGTCACCATATACAGCCTCGAGTGTCACATCCTGAACTGCAATGAAAGAATAGTCTCGAAAATAGCTTGCGATTATATCCTTGTGAAACTCATCTGTTCCGCGAACAATCCAGTAAGAAAAGCTTTGCCCATTGAGAGAATTCGGGCAGGTAATGGTGGCTGTCTCGCCGTACTTGACTTGTTGTACCGTAGAAGTACCGTTTACGATAGATGTAATAACATGAGAGGCCGTATTGCTATAAACCGGGCGAACATACACAGTTCCGGGATCTGCAGCCACCTCTTCGGGCGTATGATCCCAACCGAGCCACGTTTTGCCGCCGACAAAAAGCTTTGTCTCGCTGATCATATTGGAAAAATATGTAGTATCGCCCACCGCGATAGATTCGGTATAGAGCACATTGTCGCCCTCGCTGAGATACACAACGCGATGCACACCCTCCAGTGCAGCGGTTTCGTCGTTGAAATCAAACACAGCTTCCAACGTCATGTAGGTTGCTGCAGCAAAGGTATACTGCGGATCAAAGGAAAGAATACGCTGCGTTTCTTTATTTTTCCAATATAAAAACGCGAATTCTGTGTTCCCGTCAGAATCAGCCTCCGGCGCAGCCGTTAATGTGATCGTTGTGCCGCGCGGATACTGCACAGACATGTTGGAAAATGTCACGTTCTCTCCATCTGAAACGCTGCCGCCGCCGTCGATCTCGATACGGATGTCACAAAGGATCGCCTCAGCGGAAGAAGCAAACGTCAAAAGAGAGAACAAAAGGGAACACGCAAGCAAAACAGAAAAAACTTTTCGCATTGTGATTCCTCACTTTCCCGCAAAACGACACATACTCATTCATATACGAACTCATTATATATGACTTAAATCGTTTTGTCAACAATATCTTGTGATTTTTCTTAAAAAAACTTCATATTTTTCGTATAATATTCTCATTAAGAACTATTTAAGTGCATTTGCGTACAATATTAATGCAAAACCGCACAATTAAGTTGTGCGGTTTGCGAAGTAAGTTTATTATGTCTTAAAAATATTTTGGCAAATCTGCAATCGAATTTATAATCAGGGACGGAGAATAGGCACACAGTTTTGCCATCTCTGCCGTAGATGCTCCAGTCAAAACAAGAACAGTCGGAATCCCATGATCCGCGCCAATCCGGATATCCGTCTCCAATCGATCTCCGACAAAAACAAGTTCATCCCGCCTGCATTGCAAACGCTTTACAAGATAATCCACAGACGCGCGCATCGGTTTGCCAAGCACACGCGGACGTTTTCCGGTAGACGCGGCAATCATCTCGATCATTGCGCCGATATCCGGAACAAATCCTCCGGGCACCGGACAATTGACATCCGGATGGGTTGCCAGATATGGCTTGCCCGCACGAATCAGGTCGCAGGCCGCGCACAGGCGCGCGTACGTAAGATCTGTATCATACCCGAGAAGCAAAACGTCTGCATTTTCTTTTTTCGAAGCAACCGGAATGCCCATAGAACGAATACACTCCTTGAGGTTCCGATTTCCAAGAACATAAATACAAGCGCCCGGATAAATACGGCGAAGATACTCCCCTGCCACATGTGAGGAAAGGATGATTTTTTCGCCGGGAACCGAAAACCCGATTCGCTCCAGTCTTGCGCGGCAGGTCTCGACCGAATGTGAGGAGTTATTGCTGAAGAAGAAATAATCTTTTCCCATCCGCACCAAATACCGCAAAGCTTCATCCGCATGCGGAATCATAGAATCGCCAAGATAGAATGTGCCGTCCATATCCACGATAAAAAAACGGGAGCGTTCAAACATAAGCGCACCTCCTACATGTTATTATACCAATATTCCGGCAATATGCAAGGGAGAATATCTCAATTTTTCTTGACTTCATTATTGGAAAATCGTATAATGCTGGTGAGAGGAGTGACTGCGCATGACTTTTGGTCAATTTATTACTTTGCTTCGCCGCCAAGCCGGATATACGCAGCAGAATATTGCCGAATTGCTCGGAATTGATCGCTCCACCTATACATATTACGAAAATGACAAAACATTGCCGAATATCCAATACACGCGTCAGCTTGCAAATTTGTATAATCTTACAGTGGACGAATTGATCGACTGCCGTATTCATCCGCGGGCGGTTGACACAATGCGCGCGCCGGAACCAGAGCTGCCGAATCTTGCGGTGGAAAATCTTCAATTCTTCCGATCACTCACAAACGAGGAAAAATCCCTTGTGCTGCTGTACAGATCCTGCGGCGACAGAGATGCGCTGATGCGCGCAGTACGCAGCTTTTGTTCCGATTTATCGGACAGGAATCCGACAGAAGATTCCTCCCCGGACGGCTCTGTTTAACACCTGTCGGAATCGGCAGGTGTTTTTGTTCAATTGACAAAGAAATACAAAGCTATACTGATATACAATACATGCAAAGGATGGTCGGCTTATGCAAACTCGCGCGGAATCTTTGGGCGGCGGCATTACGGCTGTGATCTCCGAAGCGCACGGATTCGGCACAGACGCCATCCTTCTTGCCGCATTTGCTGCGCCAAAGCAGCGGGATACCGCATGCGATCTCGGTTCAGGATGCGGGATTATCCCCCTTCTGTTTTGCCGCGACGGACTTTGCAGCGCTGTAACGGCTGTTGAAATTCAGGCGCAAGGCTGCGCACAGATCCGTGAATCCGTCCGGCTGAACAATCTTGTGCAAAAATTGCGTGTGCTTCAAAAGGATCTTCGGGAACTGAAACAGGAAGATCTGCCTATGTACAGTTTTGATCTGGTGACTATGAATCCGCCGTATATCGCGCCCAACAGCGGATTGCAAAACGAACACGATTACGCACGGATCGCGCGACACGAAATTCAATGTACGATCGACGACGTGATGAACGCTGCAAATAAGCTTCTGCGTTTTGGCGGTAGAATATGTATCTGTCAGCGTCCGGAACGCCTTGCGGACACCATGTGCGCCATGCGTGCGCACGGTCTTGAACCGAAGCGCCTGCGTCTTGTGACACACAGCATGGGCAGAAAGCCCAATTTATTTTTGCTTGAAGGAAAAAAAGGTGCAAACAGCGGTATCGTCCTTGAGCCGGAGCTTTTGCTCAGAAATCCGGATGGGAGCTATACAGACGATGCGCTGAAAATGTACGGTCTTTATCACAACTGACGAAAGGAAACGCCATGAGCGGAACACTGTATGTGGTCGGCACACCGATCGGCAATTTAAACGACTTTTCTCCCCGTGCAATTGAAACGCTGGGGGCATGTGATTTCATTGCCGCGGAAGATACGCGCGTTACGCTGAAGCTGCTGAACCATTTTGATATTCATAAACCTTTGCTCAGCTATTACGAACATAACCGCCGCCAACGCGGCGAGGAGATCCTTGCACGGATTCTCGGGGGCGATAATTGTGCGCTGGTTACAGATGCGGGTATGCCCGCCATTTCTGACCCCGGCGAAGATTTGGTGCGTGCATGTCATGCCCATGCTGTCCCGGTCTGCGCAGTTCCCGGCCCTGTAGCATTTGCCACTGCTTTGGCCATTTCCGGCATGCCGGCAGGCAGATTCACCTTTGAAGGTTTTTTAAGCGTCAACAAGCCGAGCCGACGCAAACATCTTGAGGAACTGCGGTCAGAAAAGCGCACAATGCTGTTTTACGAAGCTCCGCACAAACTCTCTGCAACACTGCGGGATATGTACGCTATATTCGGTGAACGTCAGATCGCGATCGTACGCGAGATCACAAAAATTTACGAACAGGTCATCCGCACTACATTTTCCGAAGCTATTGCGCGCTGTGAAGCAGAACCGATCAAAGGCGAAATCGTTCTGATTGTGCAGGGCGCGCCGGAGTCGGAAAGTCCGGCCTTCACACCGGAAGATGCAGTGCAATCCGCAATCGAAAAAATGCGCGATGGCCTCTCTCCTTCCGAAGCTGCGAAACAGGCTGCAAAGGAATTCGGCTTTAAAAAGGGCGACATCTATAAACTATTGACAGACAGGAGGGCTGCAGATGCTCCGTGATATGCTTCAGGCGTTCGGGCAGTATAAACTGCTGACCGTTTTGCTTATCCTTGCCGTTGTTCTGGCCGTTTTTATGGTTACAATCGCTTCTCGTGCCGTCCGCAGGCATAATCGTGCGCGTGATGCAATTCTGCAGCGCTACAAGCAGGAAGATCTGCTGCGCCGAAAGTATGC
>CAMOCU010000109.1 GCA_946610835.1 uncultured Clostridia bacterium
AAAAGATCCTTGTCTGGACGACCACCCCGTGGACGCTTTCGTCCAACGTCGCGCTGGCTGTCAACCCCGAAATCGATTATGTCGAGGTGCGTATCGCCAGCGACGACGCAACGCTCATCTGCGCGAAAAACGCCATCAAATATCTCGGCGACGACAAGCAGGAAGTGCTGCGCATGTTCAAGGGCGCGGAACTGGTCGGCCTGCATTTTGAAACCTGCTTCCCCGAACTGGAGGCACAGCAGGGCATCGACCACCGCATTGTCGCATGGGAGGACGTGGACGCCGAGGAAGGAACGGGCGTGGTGCATATCGCTCCCGGCTGCGGCGCGGAGGACTTCCAGCTCGGTCTGCGCGAAAATCTGGCGCAGGTCATGCCCGTGGACGACAGCGGCATTTTCCTGCCCGGTTTCGGCTTTATGAGCGGCAAGGACAGTCACGACATCGCTCCCGAAGTGTTTGACGAGCTGCAAAAAAGAAACAAACTGTATAAGGTCGAACCGCACGAGCACAGCTATCCCGTCTGCTGGCGCTGCAAGCACGAGGTGATTTTCCGTCTGGTGCCGGCATGGTTCATCGCCACCGAGGAACTCAAGCCCCGTTTGATCCGCGCGGCGGAAAGCGTGCGCTGGGAGCCGGAATCCAACGGCAAGCGCATGGTCGACTGGCTGAACAACATGGGCGACTGGAACATCTCGCGCAAGCGTTACTACGGCCTGCCCCTGCCCTTCTATGTGTGCGATTGCGGCGAAGTGACCGTGATCGGCTCCAAGGCGGAGCTGCGCGAAAAGGCTGTCGATCCCGCCAAGGTGGACGCGCTGCCGCAGCTGCACCGTCCGTGGATGGACGAGATCGAAATCGTCTGCCCGCGTTGCGGCAAACCCGTTCACCGCATCTCCGAAACGGGCGATGTGTGGCTGGACGCGGGCATCGTCCCCTTCTCCACCTTCGGCTATTTCGAGGACAAAGAAGAGTGGAAAAAGAATTTCCCCGCCGAGTGGGTCACCGAAATGCGCGAGCAGGTGCGTCTGTGGTTCTACTCCATGCTGTTCATGAGCGTGGTTCTGGAGGATCGCGCACCGTATGAGCGCGTGCTGTCCTACAACTCGGTCGTGGCGGAGGACGGCTCCCGCTTCTCCAAGACCGGATTCATGATCCGCTTCGACGAAGCCGCCGAAAAGATCGGCGCGGACACGGTGCGGTATTTGTACGCCGGCGCGCCTGTGGCCAACGACGTGCGTTTCGGATACAATCTGGGCGACGAAGCGCGGCGCAAGCTGCTCGGCTTTTACAACATCTACACATTCTTCGATACATACGCGTCCATCGACAAACCCTGCTTCGACGGCTACACGCCCGACAAGGACGCTTTCACCCCGGTGGACAAATGGATGATGCTGCGCACGGATGCGTTCATCCGCAAAGCTACGGACGCGTACGAAAGCTACAAATCCTATGCGCTGATCAAAGAATTTGAACTGTTTGTGGACGACATCTCCAACTGGTACATCCGCACCAACCGCCGCCGCTTCTGGAAAGCGGAGGACGAAAAGGATAAGATGATTGCGTATTACACGCTCTTCACCGCGCTGATGGCGTGTGTGCAGTGCATGGCGCCCATCATCCCCTTCATGACCGAAGGCATCTGGCAAAAACTCTGCCGCAAGGTTATGCCCTCGCTGCCGCTGTCGGTGCATCTGACCGATTTCCCGAAGCCGATGGATCTGTTCACCGACGACGGTCTGACCGAAAACGTCGCCACTGTGCGCGACATCATTGCCACGGCCATGCGTCTGCGCAACGAACAGCAGCTCAAGGTCCGCCAGCCGCTGGCAAAACTCTTTGTCTGCACCGAAAACGCCGATGCGATCCGCACCTTTGAGCGCAGCATCCTGGACGAGCTGAACATCAAGGCGGTGGAATACATCACCGACTTCTCCGTGCTGGAAGAGAGCACGCTGGGCGTCAACTTCAAGGCGGCCGGCGCCGTGCTGAAAAAGGACGTCAACCGCTTCAAAGCCGCACTGGAAAGCGCCGATCGTGCCGACATGCAGGCCATGGTCGCCGCCTTCGACGCCAATACGGACGTGACGGTTCCGGGATTTGACGGCGCATTCGCGCCCGCCCTCTTTGTCAAGAACAGCAAAACAAAGGCAGGCGTTGTCAGCGCAAAGTGCGCAGACGGCATTGACGTCGCGCTGGATGTGACGCTGACCGACGCGCTGCGCAAAGAAGGCGCTGTACGCGATGTGATCCGCCAGTGCCAGCTGCTGCGCAAGGAAGCCGGATACACTGTTGAACAGCGTATCACTGCCGCCGTACGCACAGAGGACGCGTTCCTGCTGCAGGCGCTCACCGAAAACAAAGCGCACATCGCCGCGGAACTGCTCGCGGGCGACCTTGTAATCAACGACGCATTCACCCCTGATCTGGAAAAGACCTTTGACGTAAACGGCGCCGCCGTTACCGCCGGCGTGCGGAAATAAATCGGCACGCAAAACCCGCAGCGCACTTCCATAAAAATCACTGCCCGCAGCTCCGTTGAGCGCGGGCAGTTTTTGTTGGAAAAGTGCGGTTTATTTTTTGACGATCGGCAGGCCGTTGCTGTCTGTAAATTTGCCCATAGCGATCATAATAACATCGTAAATGGTGCCGATCCCCAGACATCCGCCTGTCAGCAGCCAGATCAGGCCTGTATCGGTTTTGCCGACATAGAATCTGTGGATGCCGAAACCGCCGCCGAGAATCGCCAGCAGGATCGTGGTGAACCAATCGTAGGGCGAAACCTTCTGCTTGGCCGCCGCCGCTTCGACAGCCTGCTTGAGCGCGGGATTCTGATCCATGATCTCATGGAATGTCGCCTCGTCCACGAGCGCGGCGGTTTCGCTTTGCGCGGTCTTTGCACCGGCGTTCGACGCATAACTCATGCAGGGAACGCAGGTCAGAATCGTCAGCGATGCAAGCAGCACGGCCAGAAATTTTTTCATCTTTTTCATCATCAAGTATCCTTTCCTTTTTGACTTTTCTTTTTGAAATCAACAGGCAGCCGTTTGCCGCATGTGCCGATACCCGATCCTCCTTTGTACCTTTATTCCCGGTCGATACCCCGCGCGCCGGATCACGCTGTGCCGCCTTCAATTTCCTGCCGATTATAGCATACTTTCTTTTGAAAAAGGCGGACGACCGCACGAATGCGCCCGTTTACGGTATGAGCGTTCCGCATCGCGCTGCGCGCCGCCGGATATTGAACAAAACGTGTGAAATTCTCCGCATTTGCATTGACCCGCACAGGGAATTCATGGTATAATAACTTTATTACGAAAGGGGATGTACGTATGCGCGCACAGAACACAGCTTTTTCACGGAGGATGCCGCTGCCGGACGATGCGTCTTACGGCAAACTGTTTGCATACAGCGCCCTTGCCGGCGAAAATCTGCACCGCAGAGACTGGTGCGGTGTACTGACCTGGAACCCCGGCGAGATCCGCTTTGCCGGCGGCGAGGACGCGCCCGGCCGGATGCTGCTGCGCTTCACGGAAAAGACGCTTAAGTACGACGTGGTCGTGTCGGATCTGATCGCTGCGCAGGGCGGCAAAATTCTGGTTACGTTTGCCGATGCGCAGACAGTCGTCGGGCGCAGTGACTGCATGCCTGCCATCCGGCTGGAAAACGAGGCGTATCTTCCCGGCGCACGGACGATCTTCGACGGGCAATACGCTTTTGCGCTGTATACGCGGAAAAACGGCGCATGTGTGGAATTCGCCCTGTGTCGGCGTGCGGACGCCGAATCGGCGCAAAAAGCCGCGCGCGAGGCTGTCGGCACAGATATGGATGCGCTCGCGCAGGCCGTGATAGATTGGTACTGTTCCGCGCCGCCGTGTCCCGACATACGGTATGAAAAGCTGTGGTACAAATGCCTGTCCGTCAACCGGGTCAACATCTACAGCCCGCAGGACGGATTTGAGCGCTTCTTCACCACGCCCGACCGCCTGCCGCACCGGCACATGTGGCTGTGGGACTCCTGCTTCCACGCGCTGGCGCTGGTGCATTTTGCGCCCGCACTGGCCGAGGACGCTGTGCTCGCGGTGCTGGACTGCCAGCGCGAGGACGGATTTATTCCCCACAGAATGAAAAGCCGGGACGATATTTCCGACATCACACAGCCGCCTGTGCTGTGCGCAACGATCTGGAGCCTGTACGAGGTAACGGGCGATATGGAACTGCTGCGGCAGACGGCGAAAAAGCTGCACCGTTATCTGCAGTGGGATCTGCAGAACCGCCGCTCGCCGTCCGGCCTGATGACATGGTATACGCAGTATGCCGACGTGCGCTGCCGCTGCGATGAATCCGGCATGGACAATTCTCCGCGCTTTGACACAACGGAAAAACTCGAAGCGGTCGATTTTTCCACCTTCATGGTCAATGAGCTTCTGTGCCTGCGGCGGATCTATATGACGATCGGCGAACGGGGCACCGCGATGCGGCTCGAGGAAACACAGCGGGAATTGACGGATAAAATCAACGAACGTCTTTGGGACCCGGCTTCGGGCTGTTATTATGACCGCACTTGGGACGGCGAATTCCGCCGCATTCTCACCCCTGTGTCTTTTCTGCCCCTGTTCGCCGGGATTTGCGATCCGCGGCAGGCGCGGCGCCTTTCGGCACATTTGCCGCCGCTGCTCGATCTTCCTTTCCCCCTGCCGTCCGCCGTGGACGAAAACGGCGGCTATTTCACCCGGGACATGTGGCGCGGCGGCGTTTGGCTCAATTACAACTACTTTATCTACGTCGGGCTTCAAAAATACGGGTTCGGCAAACTGGCCTCCGATCTGCGGCACAAGACGCTTGAGGGTGTAAACAAGCAATTCCTGCAAAGCGGGAATGTGTACGAATTTTACGATCCGTTCGGCGGCGATCCGCTGCGGCTGGATCGAAAAGGCCCGCAGCCCGAAACGCCGGATGCGCTGGTACACATGCATTCGATCACGGATTACAACTGGAGCGCATGCTTTATCGAACTGTTTCTGCGTTCCTGAAATACCGGCGGGAAGAAGAATGAA
>CAMOCU010000110.1 GCA_946610835.1 uncultured Clostridia bacterium
GGCGCAAGTCAAGAGATTTTTGTGCAGCATGACGGAAACAGATTCAAGCAAGGCGCGAGCCATGATTTGTGCGGTGCTGCCTTAAGAAAGGGATTCTATGTTTCGTGTTTTGATTGCGGAGGATGATGCGGAGCTGCGCGAACTGTTTGCGCATGTGCTGCGGAAAAGCGGATACGAAGTCGGAGAAGCTGCCGACGGTGCACAGGCGCTCGACAGGCTCAGCCAATGCCGTTATGACTTGCTGATTTCTGACATTATGATGCCGCATGTCGACGGCAATGCGCTTGTGCGGCGTTTGCGAGAGCAGGACAATTATATCCCGGTTTTGCTGATTACAGCCAAGAGCGCGTTTGACGACATGCAGGCGGGGTTTTCCGATGGCGCGGATGATTATATGGTCAAGCCTGTCAATGTGTACGAGATGGTGCTGCGTGTCGGCGCGCTGCTGCGGCGTGCAACAAGCATGCGGGAGCATCGGGTGCGGATCGGTGAAACGGTGCTGGAATATGATTCTTTTTCCATGATAACACAGGATCGTCGTGAAATTCTTCCGCAAAAGGAATTCCAGCTGCTGTATAAAATGGCTTCTTTTCCCGGGAAAATTTTTACCAAACAGCAGTTGATGGACGATATATGGGGGTACGAAACATATACCGACTGCCATACTGTGGAGGTGCATATCGGCCGCCTGCGCGAAAAGCTGGCGAACAACCGCGATCTGCGGATCGTGACGATGCGCGGCATTGGATACAAGGTGGAGCTGATATGATTGTGCGCTCAAAAAAAAGACGCAAAAAAGAAAGGGCGCAGCCGAGTCTGCGCCTGATTTGTGCGATCGTTGCACTGTTGGTGATTTTGATATCGTCCGTGTTTTCACCCGCAATGAGTTACCTGTTGTTCCGCATCGTCGGGCATCAGGTGGATGTGCCGGTTTATCTGTGGTGGCTGATTCTCAGCGGTCTTTTGGGAACAGCGGCCGCGTTTTTGCTCAATCATTTTTTTCTGCGTCCTGTGCGGGATATGGATCAGGCAATGAAACGTGTGGCGCAGGGCGATTTTTCTACACGGCTGCCGCCGGATGTGAAAGTGCGTGAAATACGGGATCTTTTTCGCAATTTCAACCGGATGAACGATGAGTTATCGGCGACGGAAATTCTGCAGTCTGATTTTGTGTCCAACGTGTCGCATGAATTCAAGACGCCGATCAATGCAATCGAAGGGTACGCGACATTGCTGCAAAGCGGCGAAGCCGGGGATGAGCAGGCAATGTATGCGGAAAAGATTCTGCTCAATACGCGCAGACTCTCGCAGCTGGTCGGCAACATTCTGCTGCTGTCCAAGGTGGAGAATCGCACAATCGGATTACAGAACACGTCTTTTCGGCTGGATGAGCAGATTCGCATGTCGCTGCTGCTGCTTGAGGAAAAATGGACGGCCAAAGAGATTGAATTCGACGTTGATCTTGAACCGGTGACGTATATCGGCTGTGAAAGCATGCTGCAGCATGTGTGGATCAATCTTTTAGACAACGCGATCAAATTCAGTCCGCCCGGCGGAAAGGTCACGCTTCGTCTGACGGCGCAGGAATACGGCCGCGTTGTATTCACGATCCGCGACGAGGGTCCCGGCATCCCCAATGCGGAGCTGGCGCACATTTTCGGTAAGTTTTATCAGGGCGACTCTTCGCATAAAGCGGACGGAAATGGATTGGGTCTTGCGCTTGTGCAGCAGATTGTTGAAATGTCACAGGGCGCTGTGCAGGCGGAAAATGCGCCGGATGGCGGCGCGATTTTTACCGTGATTATCTGAGGATTCAGGGAGAGATGAATATGGAAATTGAACGCAAATGGCTCGTGGAGAAAGATCAGATTCCTTATGACCTGACCTCGCTGCCGCATCTTGAACTCGAGCAGGTCTATATTTCCTTTGTGCCCTCTATCCGTGTGCGCAGCATGCAGGATGTTTCGGGCGCGATGCAGTATGTGCTCACGGTAAAGGGCGGGGCAAAGGATGCACAGCGGCTGTCCCGCGAGGAATTCGAGATGCCGATTGAAGCCGCTTCTTATATCGCATTGTGCCGCAAAGCGGAGGGCAGTCCGATCCGGAAAACGCGCTACTATGTGCATCGGGCGGATGGCTTGACGGAGGAGATCGACGTGTTCCACGGAAGTCTGGAAGGTTTGGCGTATCTTGAAATCGAATTTGAATCCGTTCAACAGGCGCAAGCTTTTCCGTCGCCGGCATGGACAAAGTGGGACGTAACGGCGGATAGACGTTACCAAAACAGTGCGCTTGCAAGATTCGGCGCACCGGAACAATCGGAAGGATAGTGTGGAAAAAGCAGCGGTATGGATGGCAATCGGATCAGCTGTTTCCGGCGATCCGTACATTGCGTCCGGCGACGCTGAACAGACGCGTTCGCTTTTGTACAGCTATGCAGACGGCGTCAGCTTTATGCAGGGGCTTGCGTGTGACGGCGAAGTGTATTACGGATTCGGCGCGTTCAAATTTTTGAATTAAAACGTCATTACAAAAATAGACATGCAGTCCGGCAAAATTCTGCAGCGGCACGAGATGTGCCTGCCCAAAGCGTTGATGCGCAAAGGCTATTCACATCTTGGCGACGGATGCCTGTATGCGGGCAAGCTGTACATAGCGCTCGAGGATTTCGGATTCCGCCATCCGGGCGTTATCACCTATGATCCGCAAACGCTGGAATTATCTTGATTTTAAGACCGTACCGGAAGCTGCACGCGGGAACGGGCGTATCCCATGGTGCGAAATCGACGAGAACGGCGTTTTGTATTTTACACAGTCCAACGAGGTCACGGAACTGCGGATGCTGCGTGCGTCGGATATGACCTTCCTTGGTACGGTTCCGCTTGACCGGACGCTGTATAAGGTGCAGGGCGGCGAATTGCTGAACGGCCGGATGATTCTGGTGACCAACGAGGGCAAGCGGGAAAAGAATATCTATGCCGTGGATCTTGCGACCGGCCATGTCGAAGTTTTGTTTGTACGCTGCACCGGAAAACTTGACGCGGAAGGCGAGGGGATCGCTGTGTATCCCGCGGCAGACGGTTCCGTTCTCCATATTCTGGACGCCGGAAAATGCGGCGTGCGGATCGGCAGTTTTGCCTTAAAAAGCTGAGTATAAAAGGAAACGCTGACGGGGCTTTCCGGCGCACATCTCGTCAATTCTTTTTGACGAAACGGATACCGGGAAATCATCAGCGTTTCCTTAAGCGTATTTATAAGCGAATATCAAGCTGTTCAATTTTGCGGCTCCAAACGCGGATTGCCTCCGGATCATAGGATTCGGGGGCAGCTTTATACAACGCGCGCACCTGCGCGCCGCGTAAAACACCTGCAAGAACAGCGCCGAACCAGCCGGGCTTTTGCAGCCCGGCAAATGCTTTTTGCAGCAGTGCGGCAAGATCGGTGTTTTGCCCCGCGCCGTCCAGATCCGCGCTTTGGATCACACCGGACGTGAACAAAAACTCGACTGCCGAACCGGGGAGCGACAGCAGCGTGTTTTTAAGGCATTCATTTTTGGCTGTATCTGCGCCGTACAGCACGTGAAACATCCGGTTGTATTGCCAAAGCGTTTCTGCGTTCACGGGCGCACGGCAGTTTTCTACAGTGTCAGCCAAAAGATTTCCGGCCTGCAAGGAAAGGTCAATCCCCATTCCGTTCATCGGTGTTGTCATAAAAGCGCTGTCGCCCACTGCGGCATAGCCGTCCGCGATCATTTTGGTCAGCGGCCGGCGCACCGGAATGCGACCGCGGCAGCCGCCATGCAGGATTTGCTGTCCGCAGTCGGGATGCAGTGCGCGGAATGCATCCGTTTCTTCGCGGATTTTTTGCTCGCAGAGCGGATCAATCCGCCCGATCAGGATGTCCGCACTGTCCGGATTTTCGCAGTACCAGGAAAGGCCTGCCTCGCCCTTGCGGCAAAGATAAACCTCAAACGGTAAATCCGATTGCGCATTGCTTGTGCGGTTATAATACGCACGGTAGGCGTAAAAAACATCACCGCGCCTGCAATCGCGTTCGATGCCGAGATCAGCGGGAAGATTCCGCCGCAGCGGCGAGAATGCGCCTGCGGCGTCCACCACAAGATCGGCCGGGCGGCATTCGCCGTCGGAGGTCTGTATCCCGATCACGCGCCGTTTGTCCAAAATCGGCTTTCGCACTGCAGTGCCGTATTGCAACTTTGCGCCGCAGGCTTCAGCATATTGCAGCAGCATCTGTAAAAGCGGCTTTCGCCACATAACGAACTGTGCCCGATCGGCGGGGTAACGCACTTCGATCGTTTTGCCGCCAAGCGGGCTGACAAACGCGCAGTCGCCGCGCACGCGATAACTTCCGGCCGGAAAATCCGCAAGCGTTTTGCCGACCAGCTCGCTGAGCAAAGGAAATGAAAATCTGTCTTCCCAATCATGCCCGAGCTGATCCTTCGGCTTTTTCTCCAGAACCGTTACATCGTGGCCGAAAAGTGCAAGCCGCCCGGCGGCAATCAACCCTCCGTGGCCTGCGCCGGCAATCAAAACGCGCATCTTCTTCACCGCACACGCAGACCGCGCAGGACGATCAGCGCCAGATTTTCAAGATAGATCCAAATCCGGCTGAAAAATGAGCGGATGTTGTCGGCAATGTTGGCGGCGCGGTTCTGCACGGCATACCCTTCTATCTCGCCGGCATTGTCCTGCACGCCGTCCGCGTCAAATGCGAATTCATATAAAAACGGCGAGATCAAAGCGAGCAGGAATGTTTCGCCCGCGGTCACGGCGCCGAATGTGCGCGCGCCGAACTTTGTAAGTGTCTGTGCCAAATCTTCGGTACCGAACTTTGACAGCAGCGCATTCGCGCCTTTAAGCAGGATTTTGTCGTTAAACTGCGCCAGATCGTCGTGCAGGATCAGATTCAGCGCACGCAGGAACAGCGTCACTTCCGCACTGTCCAGTGCAAAATGTTCGCCCCCTGAATAATGCCACGAAACAAGCTCCGTTGCAAGATCCCACCCGTTGGCAAAGTCGGTTTGAGGCAGC
>CAMOCU010000111.1 GCA_946610835.1 uncultured Clostridia bacterium
CACGCAGGCAATTCCTTCGCGCGCAGCGCACTGCCGATCCCGATAACCAAAAACCCGAGATAACATGCTACCCCCAGTATACCGTGTGTGACGAGATATTGCAAGAGTTCATTGTGCGCATTGTCGATATAAGAATGGGTGATCCGAAACATTTCCAGGCGGTATTTGTCCCACATAAGCACGCCCAGCGTGTCCGGCCCGATGCCGAACAGCTTTTGGTCGGGCGTCAGGTTGCGGAAGATCTGCATCGTCAGCCGCCAGATCCCGCCGCGTCCGGTGCCCCACTCGTCATCAAAGCGCAAATAGCGCGCCGCATACCCGAGATCCTTTTGCGGAATCAGGAAGGTGCATACAATCACGCCGCCGAGCACAGCCAGCACCGCCGCCGCTGAAAAAATCAGCACACCCACGCGCATACGCCGCAGGGTCTTGGAGGAAATGGTTTTGCCGCGCAGCAGAATGGCTGCCGACACGAACACGGCCAGCAGCACAAACGGCAGCGCACCGTTCGTTACGGTATGCGTGATTCTGGACACGGTGCGCACAGCGTTGGCACCGGCACGGCAAAAAACAGAAAACAGAATACCGCTGGCAAAGAATACCGCCGCCAAGTGCAGAAAGCGCCGTGCTGCCGCGTCCGAATGCCCGCATGCCGAATATGCCGTTACGCAAAAAGCGGCGAAAAAGCCGATATAACCGCTGTCGCTGTTGGCAATAAACAAACCGAGGTTGCAAAAACCACTGAGCAGCAGAAAGAAAAATCTGTTTTCCTGTTCCGCACAGCAGTACATGTGCATAAACACCGGCGCACAGATACACATAAAGGAAGAAAATACGTTGATATTGCCGAGCGTGGAAATAAAATTCTTCCGTGCGCTGGCGGTCATTCCCTGCAGCAGATGCAGCAGATCCAGTCCGATGAACTGCAGATACCCAACGATAACGACAAAAATCACAACCGCGCCGAACGGATACAGCATCCACGGCCGCACACGGCTGAACCGCAGGATAAACAGAAACGCAAGGCATATGCAGGCATAGGACAATGCGCCCATATATCTGCCCTGCTCGCCGGTCAAAGCAGAGATGGGATTTTCGGAAAAGAGCAGGGAAAAGAAGCTCAGAATCGTGAACGCACACAAAAAGATCCATGTCCGCGACGGCGCTTCTGACCGTCTTTGCGGCGCAGGGAACCCCAGTCTGCGCTGCGCAAGATCGGCAAACAGACACACAAAGAATACGACCACGGAAACCACCGCAAAAAACGTGATGCGAATCTGCATGAGATTGAAATATGCATCAAACAGCAGCACCGGATACACACACAGCAGCGCCAGCAGACCAAAGTCCGCCGCAGCTTTGCGCACATCCGGTAAATTCCTTCCGTTTTCCCCGCACAGCCGGTACGCGGAAATCCATCGCTTTAACATACTTTCCCCTACTTTCCTTCAGACAGCGCCGCACAGCCGTGACCGCGGATCGCAAAGCAAGATTTTGTCCGCTTGTATAAAGGTATACACATTAGTAATAGATATGCACGCCGAACACAGAGCGGATGCGATCCAGAATCTGCCGCAGGAATATCCGCAGCGGCGAACATACACGCACCTGCACGCTGTCTGCACACAGCGTTTCACCGTCCGGGTCAAGCAACTGTGCCGTGATCGTGCATCTGCCGTACCGCAAACCCGTTACCGTTCCCGTTTCGTCCACCGTCGCCACGGACGAATCGGAGGTTGTCCACTGCATATGGTATCCGTTGGCCTGCGTCGGGTCAATCGTTGTGTCCACGCGCATGGTTTTGCCGCGCTGCAACAGCTGCTGCGGCGCCTGCAGGTGTACGCTTTCGGGCGGGATCTGCGGCAGAACACGCACTTCAAAACTGCATGTAAATGTGTCATACTGCACATACACCGTCTGTTTGCCCGGCACATCGGTACGCACATCGGTGCAGGTAAACCCTTCCGTCACAACGCTGCTGGTGCCGTCGGAATAGGTCACGAGCAGCGAAACAGCCTGTTTATCCAGCGTTCCGCCAAACGGCAGCGTCGGTTCAGGCGTGGTGTGCAGCTGCACATCCACCGGATATACGCTCCCGGATGGCGCCGCCGGCACATAAGCCGTTATGCTGCGCAGCAAAATCTGCGCGCCGTTGACGGACGCGTACAAATCAATGCGGTAATTGTGCGCCTGTGTCGTCGGAAAATCCAATAGAAGATCATATCCGACATCCGTAAACGCGCAATCCGAATGGGTTTGTGCAACCTCCGGACGCGGCTGCGCTGTCAACGGACGCGCGGTGTCGCCGTCGACCGAAAAAGAAAACGACAACGGAACCCCTGTACGCTCGTACGCCCATCCCGTCAGCTGCAAAGAAGGCGCATCCGCCGTCAACCGCACCGTCTGTTCGGCAGGAAGTTCGGCCGTATGTACAAGATTGTCGGCCGTCGCCTGCGCACGCCACAGCACGATTTCGTGATTCGCGTCCGACACGCACAGGCTCAGCTCGTGCCTGCCAGTCGTAAGCGCGGACAAGTCCGCCGAAACGGAAAACCCGATCGTTGTGCAGCCGGGGTACCACTTTGTCAAATCTGACCGGGCAGTCTTTGTGCCGGAAGCGATCACCTTGCCGTCGCAGAGAAGCTGTACGCGCAGCGAGCCCGATGCGCGGTGGATCGCGTAGCCGCTCAGAGCAATTTTGTTCTGTTTCTGTGCGGAGAATTCCAGATTGCCGGGAGAGACGGATTCCACACTGCCCCAGATCGGCTCCTCCGGCGTTTTCCGGCCGCCGTTGGTATCCGCAATGGCGAGCGCATATCCGTACTGCGTATGATAGCGCAGCAGCTCGGCAAGATACGCATAGGTAATGTAACGCATCGTCTGGCCGTTGCCGTCGCCGTCCTGACACAAAAAGTAAAACCCGTCCTCCTGCGGATCCTGCGCCAGGAAGAACAGCGAATGCGGGCGAAGCTCCCTTGCCGTCGCGTTGAAATATCCGGTCAATATCCGCTCGCCGACGTCTGCATAGGCGCGGATGAATGTGTGAATCTGGTCGGCGGTAGGCAAAAACGGCTCGGAGCGGCCGAAATAGCTGCTCGCACGCACAAGCGTACCCTGTGTTCCGCGCGTGTAAACCGCCGCATACCGGGCATATGCGTTGCAGCCTTTGGCCGGATAGATGTACTGCCGGCCGAGAACCGCGTCGTCAATCTGCGTGACCGCATCGCCCGTGTTCCAATACGGCCAGTTGCTGCCGCCGTACAGGGACAGCCGGTACTGTGCACGATAGATCAGATCATAAACACGCGGCACATACACCGGATCCATCACCGCAGACAGATAACGAAAAGCCGCGCCGCACTGCGCATCCGTATACGCAATCGACGAGCTGTAATTCAGTATTGAAGGATATAGAAACGTATCCTGTGCCATTGCAAGCAGTCCGCACTGCAGAAAAACAAGCAGGCACACGGCCGCACAAAGGATGCGGCGCATCATTCTGTGTTTCATTCGTTCACCCCGCTGCACACAGACCGATCCCGCCGCACATATACCGACACGCATACATACGCCGGGAAATATCTGTATGGTTTGTTTGATAAAAAAAGAGCTGTATCCATCCGCATGAATACAGCTCCGGTCGCGCAAAGAATCAGAAGTTGATGCTCAGATCAATACCGAACGCAAGCTTCAGGAATGCGTTCAGATGCACCATGTTGAACAGTCTGGTAAAGAAATCGCAGATTGCGTTGCACAGCTTCTTCAGGCAGCACTCACGCTCCGGCTGGCAGGAAGATGCGGGAACAGTTGTCGTGCAGGTGCAGGCCTCTGTCGTGTCGCAGGTGCAGGGCTCGCAGCGGGTCGCGGGCTGGCAGCGGGTTGTCGTTGTCGTCGTGACATCGCAGCCGGACGCCGGGTTGCAGGGAGATGCGGGGTTGCAGGGGGATGCAACATGGCCTGTCACCACAGTGTAGCAGTCGCCCTGTGCGGTCACGTCTGCGCCATGCGCGCCGGAAATTACAGCGGCAAAAAAGCAGAAGCAGCACGTGAGTACAATTGCAAGCGCTTTGTACATGGTTTTTTTCATTTTTTCCACCTCATAAAAATACATTTTACACCCGGGTGCATCAAATCACCAAAGTGCATTGCGTGAATGGATCACTCGTAGACTTTAACACATAAAATGTGGATTGTCAATAAAAAGTTTGCAAAAAATTCATTTTTTTCTTTTGTTCTGAGACATTTTGGTAAAAAAGTTTTCAAATTTGCAATAATTTCGGAATAATTGTTGACAACCATTCACAGATATTGTATAATGCATTTGTTGTATTTTGCAAAAATTTGCTTTTTCAAGGAGGAAAATGTATGAAAAAACGCACGACTCTTCGCGTGCTCTGCGCAGTGCTCGCGATGCTGATTCTGGTCAGCGGCTGTTTTGTGATGTCCTCAGCTGCGGGTAATTTCCGCCAAAGAGGCAGCATCCTGGAGAATGACTATCTCTCCCTGTTTGTCAATGAGAACGGTCTGTTTTCTCTGGGAACGACCGGCGGCGACCCGGAAACGGCCGACGACGACAACAAAAAGCTCCTGTACGGCTGGAACACCGACTCCACATCCTACGCAACGTTCGTCGTGGACGGCAATGTCGAAACGTTCGGCAACGTCCGCACCCCGCAGGCGCAGCTTACGCAGGCGCCCGTTTTTGACGTGGAAAAAGGCGAAAATGTCAGCGAATGGGTCTCGAGCGACGGCAGCATCCGCGTGCGTCAGATCCTCTCCATAGTCAACAACAATTCCACCGACCGCGACGATGTGCTGCAGATTCGCTACGAAACGACCAATATCAGCACCGGCACGCATCAGGTCGGCAGCCGCATCATGATCGACACCATGCTCGGCGCGAACGATTTCGCACCGTTCCGTGTCCCCGGTGTGGGCGAAGTCACGACGCAGATGGAGTTCCGCGGAAGCAACATCCCGCCCTACTGG
>CAMOCU010000112.1 GCA_946610835.1 uncultured Clostridia bacterium
TTGTGCGCCGGGATGACGGCGATTGTGCTGTGGGCAGTGCTCGCGTGGCGGTTCGGCATCCCGACAAGCGAAAGCCACGCGCTGCTCGCCGGCGTCAGCGGTGCGGCGGCCGCATTGTCCGGCGGATTCGGCGCGTTGAACGCCGCCGCGTGGGGCAAGGTGCTTTGGGGGCTTGCGCTGTCCGCGGCGCTGGGCTTTTCGTCCGGCTTTGCCGCGGCGAAGGGGATCGCGCGCCTGTTTCGCGGCATTGCGTATGCACCCGCGCAGCGATTCTTCCGCGCCGGACAGATTTTCGGCGGCGCGGCAATGGCATTTATGCACGGCGCGCAGGACGGCCAAAAATTTATCGGTATTTTTCTTTTGGGGATCTCTTTGGCAGGCGGCGCCGCCGATTTCGGCAGCGTGCCCGTGTGGCTGATGGTGCTTTGTGCCGCGATCATGGGGCTTGGAACGTCCCTGGGCGGATACAAGATCATCAAATCTGTGGGCATGGATATGGTGCGCCTGCAAAAATACGAAGGCTTTTCGGCGGATCTGGCAGGGGCGTTTTGCCTGCTGCTGACCACCCTGACAGGGCTGCCTGTCAGCACAACGCATACCAAAACCACCGCTGTGATGGGCGTGGGCGCGGCCAGACGGTTCCGCAGCGTGCATTGGGGCGTGGCGCGGGATATGGCGCTCGCATGGGCGCTGACGTTCCCGGGTTGCGGTCTGGTGGGATTCGCGACCGCCAAAGCGCTGCTGTATTTTTTCTGAACGGAGACGACGTCATGCCCAGAAAACCGAAAAAAGATTACTTCACCCTGTTTACACATCAGTCCGCCCATTGCGTGCAGGCGGCTGAGCTGCTGCGGGATCTGCTCGCGCAGTTTGATCCCTTCGCCATGCCCGACGCGGTAGAGCGCATGCACCGCGTGGAGCACGAGGCGGATCTTGTACGCCGAACCGTGACCCAGACGCTGTCGGAGGATTTTCTGCCGCCCATCGAGCGGGAGGATATATTGGCGCTGGCCAATGCTCTGGACACCGTGACGGACACGGCGGAGGATACGCTGCGGCATATCTATATGTTCAACATCGAATCGTCCGGCGAGGACGCGCTGGAACTGTCCGGCGTTTCGCTCGAGGCCTGCCGCGCGCTGCACGAGGCTGTGTGCGGTTTCCGGGATTTCAAAAAGATGGCGCGTATGCGTCCGCTTTTGATCCGTGTCAAGGAGCTGGAGGAGCGCAGCGACGCGCTGTATACCGATCATGTGCGGCGGCTGTACTGCGGCACCAACGACCCGCGCCAGCTGCTGCGCTGGACACAGATTTACGGCGGGCTCGAAAGCTGCTGCGACGCGTGCGCGCATGCGGCGGAAGTGATGGAGACCGTCATGTTCAAAAATGCATAAAGGGCAAACGCTCTTTTAAGGAAGGATAAGAAACAAATGGCATTACCAATCGTTGCGATCGTCGGCAGACCGAACGTGGGCAAGTCCACGCTGTTCAACAAGCTTGTCGGCGCGCGTCTGTCCATCGTGGACGATACGCCCGGTGTGACCCGGGACAGGATCTACGGCGAATGCGAATGGTCGGGGCGGACGTTTTTGCTGGTGGGTACCGGCGGGATCGAGCCGTTTTCCGAAGACGTGATTCTTTCGCAGATGCGCCGTCAGGCGGAGCTGGCCATCGACAGCGCGGATGTGATCATACTGGTCACGGACATTCGCGCCGGCGTTGTGGCAACCGATGCGGAAGTGGCGCAGATGCTGCAAAAAAGCGGCAAGCCGATCATTCTGTGCGTCAACAAATGCGACGCTGTGGGCGAAACCCCGGCGGAGTTTTATGAGTTTTACAATCTCGGGCTTGGCGATCCTGTCGCCGTTTCCTCCGTCCACGGTCATGGTACGGGCGACCTGCTTGACGAGGTGCTGCGGTATCTGCCCGCAGCCGCGCAGGACGAGCCCGAACAGGACGACCGCATCCGTGTGGCCGTCATCGGCAAGCCGAACGTGGGCAAATCTTCTCTTGTCAACGCGATCTGCGGCGAAAACCGTATGATCGTATCCAACATTGCCGGCACCACGCGCGACGCGACCGACACAGAGGTCGAAAACGAATACGGCAAGTTCGTGTTCATCGACACGGCGGGTTTGCGCCGCAAAAGCCGCGTGGACAACGCGATCGAAAAGTATTCGGTTATTCGCGCGCGTATGGCGGTGGAGCGCGCGCAGGTCTGCGTCATCATGATCGACGCCACGGAAGGCTTTACCGAACAGGATTCCAAAGTCGCCGGGATCGCGCACGAACAGGGCAAGGCCTGTATCATCGCCGTCAACAAATGGGACGCCGTCGAAAAGGACGGCAAGACGATGGATTCTTACCGCAAAAAACTGATGGACGATTTTTCTTTTATGTCCTACGCGCCCATCATTTTTATATCCGCCAAAACAGGTCAGCGTCTGGGGCGTTTGTTTGAACTGATCAAATATGTGGACGACCAGAACGCCATGCGCATCAAGACCGGCCGGCTCAACGAGATTCTCGCCGCCGCAACAACGCGTGTCCAGCCGCCGACAGACAAGGGCAGACGGCTGAAGATTTATTACATGACACAGCCGTCCACGCGCCCGCCGACATTTGTCTGTTTTGTCAACCGCAAAGATCTGTTCCATTACAGCTACCAGCGGTATCTCGACAATCAGGTGCGCGAGGTGTTCGGGCTTGAGGGCACGCCGACGCGCTGGATCATCCGCGAGAGGGAGCAGAAGTCATGAGAATCCTCGGCATCGACCCCGGCTATGCAATCGTCGGCTGGGGCGTGTTGGATTACCACAACACGCGCTTTTCCGTGGTGGATTACGGCGCGATCCTGACAGAGGCCGGCACGCCTTTCAACGAGCGGCTCGAGCAGATTTACGACGAGAGCTGCCGGATCATGCGTTATTTTCACCCGGAAAGCATGGCAATCGAAAAACTCTTTTACAACACCAACGCCAAGACCGTCATCGACGTCGGACAAGCCCGCGGCGCGCTTGTGCTCGCGGCGCAGAAATGCGGTTTGAGCATTGCGGAATACACCCCGCTGCAGGTCAAGCAGAGTGTCGTCGGTTACGGCAGGGCGGAAAAAAAGCAGGTGCAGGAAATGACCAGGCTGATCCTCAATCTGCCCAAGATTCCCAAGCCGGACGATACGGCCGACGCGCTGGCGATTGCGATCTGTCACGGTCACGCGGGCGGCTCCCTGTTCGGCGGGGGCAAGATCGACCCGTCCCGCATCCGGCAGGGTATCTGATTTTTTACATACAATTCGAGGGAACAATATGCTGTACAGTCTTACCGGAAAAGTCGTTCATATCGACACCAACGCGCTCGCGGTGCAATGCGGCGGCGTGGCGTTTTATTGCGCCGCCTCGCTCAATACGCTGCGGCATGTGGGCGCGGTGGGGGACGAGGTGACGCTTTATACTTACCTTGCCGTCCGCGAGGACGCGCTGGATCTGTTCGGCTTTGCCGACCAGCAGGAATTACAATGCTTCAAACTGCTCACCGGCGTAACGGGCGTCGGCCCCAAAGCGGCGCTGGCGATCCTTTCGCAGCTCGAACCGGCACGTCTTGCGCTGTGCGTTGCTTCCGGCGACGCCAAAACCATCACCAAGGCGCAGGGCGTCGGCAACAAGCTTGCGCAGCGTGTGGTGCTGGAGCTGAAGGATAAATTCAAATCTCAGGTGCCCGCCTCCTTTGGCGCGGACGCCGAAGCGGCCGGCTCTCTCTCCGCTTGCGCGAACTGTGAAGAAGCGGTCAGTGCGCTGGAAATGCTCGGCTACGCCCGTACCGAAGCGGCTGCGGCCGTGGGCAAACTTGACAGCACACTGTCGGCGGAGGAGCTGATCCGTCAGGCGCTGCGTTCGCTGTCCCGGCTGTCCTCCTGAAAAAGAAAAAGGAGAATGCTTTATGCGTGGAACATTTCATCGGCTTTTGTCCATCCTTCTCTGTGTTGTCCTGCTTGTTTGCGTCTCTCCTGCGGCGGCTGCCGCGCAAAAAGATTATTTCCGTCCCGAGGTCAATGCGCAGCCGCGCAAGTCGTATACACCGCTGCAAAAAGCGCTGCTTGAGGGCGCGGACAAAGCGGTGTTCGGCGCATTGAACGCGGTGAGTTTCTTTAAATCCGCACCGCCCGCATGGACAAAAAAATCCGCATACCGTTCCGCGGGCTTCCTGCCCGGACAGACGGATTTTCAACAGAATGTTTCCCCCGACGCAGTCTGGTCGCTCGGTTATGCACGCGCATCGCTGCTCGAGGGGCAGAACGTGCTGGACGGCAAGCACTTTGTCGGCGGAACGCCCGGTGCGTACAAATCGGCAACGGCCGTTTTGGACGATCTGATTGTGCGTACCGTGGCGCTGAACGACGGCACGGGACGCGGAACAGCCGTGTTCGTGATGCTCGATTGTTACGGCATTTGCGCAACCGATGTGCGCGCGATCCGCATGGAGCTTTCGGACTTCTGCGCGCAGCACAACATTGTTTCGCTGAACATCGGCGCGCTGCATCAGCACAGCGCAGTTGACACGTTCGGGTTGAATGGTTCGATCGGTCTGGCGCTGCTGTGCAACTGGTTTGTACCGTATCAGCTCGGACTCGCGCCGATCAACGGGCGGAACAGCGCCTATATGCGCAATCTGTACAATAAGACGATTGAAACGGTCAAATCCGCCGTTACGTCCATGCAGCAGGGAAAGCTGTATTTCTCCACCGTCGCCGCGGACGCATATGTCAAAGACAAGCGCGCGCCGTATGTGCTCGACCGCGATCTGAACGTGCTGCATTTTGTGCCGGATGCGCCCGGCGCTGCGGATACCTATCTGACAACCTATACCGCCCACTGCGTCGGTCACGGAGCCGGCGGCCGTGAAATCACCGGCGATTATCCGTATTATATCGAAAAAGAGCTGGCAGAAAAATCCGGCAGCAACTTTATGCTCATCCTCGGCGCG
>CAMOCU010000113.1 GCA_946610835.1 uncultured Clostridia bacterium
CCGCTTCACAGATACCCTCTTCGCGCCGAAATGACGGAAGAGATTTGCGGCAAATATCACTTTGATCTGCGCAACAAGCCTTATGCCGATACCATTACATGCGCACCGGCAGACGATGACACCAATTATACCGTCATGGCACAAATTTTAATCGACCGTTTCGGCAGAGATTTCTGTTCCAAAGATGTAATGGATCAATGGATTCGGCTGCAGCCTTGCACCGCATATTTCACTGCCGAGGCAGCGGCCTATTCCAACGCGCTGCTCGGGCTTGTTCCGCCATATACGGCACAGTACATGAATCCTTACCGCGAATGGATCGGTGCACAGATTCGCGGAGATTATTTCGGTTACATCTGTCCCGGCGATCCGCAGCAGGCAGCTGCTCTCGCTTTCCGCGACGCAAGTATTTCACACGTCAAAAACGGAATCTATGGCGAAATGTTTGTTGCAGGAATGATTGCCGCGGCCGCGGTCACGGAAGATATTTCGCAAATCGTCCGCGTCGGCCTGTCGTGTATTCCCGGCACCAGTCGTCTATTTGCCGCAGTAACTCAAGTGCTTGACGGATATCTTCACGGCATTTGCGCCCAAGATGCTTTTGGCACAATTCATGCTCTTTATGACGAACACACCGGATACGGCTGGTGTCACACTATCCCCAACGCCATGATTGTAACGGCAGCACTGCTGTATGGTGCGGGTGACTTTGGCCGGTCTATCTGTATGGCTGTTCAGGCGGCATTCGATACTGACTGCAACGGGGCAACAGTCGGCTCCATTCTTGGCATGCGCGGCGGAATCAGCAGCATCGGCGCACAATGGACAACACCCATTTGCGGAAAATTGAGCACAGATATTCGCGGATCCTCTATCGTAACTATCGAGGAACTTGTCGACAAAACAATGTGCCACATTGAAAAACAGTACACGATCAACGAATAAAAGGGATTGTGATGTATGAATATTTTCAACGAACGTCAGGACGGGCTGCAGACCTTGATAGACCGGGGCGATGACAAGCGAATTCAAACACAAGCACCGGTGTTCCATGTGCAATCCGAATTGGATCTGCCGTATATCGGTGCAAACGACCGGGTACATCTGATGGAGTTGTATCGTCCTGAATCTTATACAGGAACTCTGCCTATAATTCTGGATGTACACGGCGGTGGATGGTACCGCGGCGACAAGGCCAACAATCGGTACTACGGAATGTTTTTGGCCTCAAAAGGCTATGCTGTTCTGAATATCAATTATACAGCGGCAAAGTTCAATGATCTGCGCCATCAGACCCAGGATATCCTTTGCGCCATGCGGTGGATACAGCGTTCCGCAGAGGAATTCGATCTTGATCGGACGCGTTTGGCTCTGTGCGGGGATTCGGCAGGCGCGCATCTTGCGCTGCTCGCCTACATTGTGAATCGCACGGCGACTCTGCAGTCCGTGTACGCAGTTGAAACGGTTGATCTGGATGTGCAGGCATTCGGTCTTGTCTGCCCGGTAACGGATCTGCATTTCATCACCGATGCTCCGCTGCTTCCTTTGCAAAAAAAGATCACGGAAGGGCTGTTCGGCTCGGATTATCGCGGCTCCACGCTTCGCTATTGCTCCAGCATTCCGGACGTGCTGCGCACCAGCACGCATCTTCCGCCTGTTTACCTCGTCAGCAGCGAGGAGGATATATTTAAATCTCAAAGCATGCGCCTGCATCATGTGCTGACACGTCGCAATGTCGAAAACACGTTTCGCTTTTTATCCGCCGGCCAAGGCCATGCTTTGCAGCACAGCTTTCCGGTTCTGTACCCGGAATACGAAGAGAGCATTGGCGTAAATACAGAAATGCTTCGCTTCTTTCAACGTGTTCTATAAAACATAAGCATCAATAATTTCGCTCCCCCTATGCAGCCAACCAGCCTGCACAGGGGGAGCGTTTTGTTCATGCACTTGATCTCAGGATGCTTTCATCCGCAGCCGCAATTTGTCGCTGATCATGGCAATAAATTCGGAATTTGTCGGTTTTCCCCGGGAAGTCTGGATCGTATACCCAAAGTAAGCGGATAGTACGTCCACGTCTCCCCGATCCCATGCAACTTCAATTGCGTGACGGATTGCGCGCTCCACGCGCGACGGCGTCGTCTTGAATTTTCGCGCAACGCTGGGGTACAGAACTTTGGTTACAGAACTCATCATGTCGCTGTTTTCAATGGTCAACAAAATCGCCTCACGCAGATACTGATACCCTTTGATATGTGCCGGAACGCCCAACTGATGCATGATCTCTGAAACCTGAATGAGCAGATTCTCACCACTATTTGCCGCCTGCGCCTGTTCCACACTTGCGCTCCAATTGCACAACTGCCCGATGCGCTGTGTGAGTACGGTCACCTCTACGGGCTTGAGCAGATAATAATCCGCACCGCATCGGATCATTTCTTTCTCCAATTCCGGATTTCCGACCGGCGAAAGAATCATTGTAAGCGGCTTTGGGATCTCGCGAATTTTCATCTCCGCAAGCACGCCGAGCGCATCCAGCCGGGACAGAAAACTATCCATTACCAAAACATCCGGACGCAACTTTTCGGCTATGGACAATACCTGAACGCCATCCTTCGGTGCCACTGTCACCTCGAATCCGGCTGCGCGAAGGGCAGATGTACAAGCACCTGTAAAAGACGAACCATCATCCGTCAATAAGACTTTGCGTTTATTCTGCATGAAACATTCCTCCTGTTTGTTTTTGCAACATTATATTACCATAGATGGTAAATTTTGTCAATAGAATCCGAAAATATTTTTCTTTTATTTTACATATTTGTTACTTTTTTACTTTCGTCCTATCAAAGCAATACTTCCCGCTGAATGTCAAGAGAACAAAAAATGATCCGAATGAACCACACAGGATCATTCGGATCAATGGAACGAATTCAATATTCAATTACAAATCTCTGTGCCGAGGTTTGCGCTCGTTGTCTGCTATTGCACGATAAGCATCCGCCGTTTGCGCCAGCACGCCGAAGTCACACTCCGGTTTATAAACTTCCGCCGTCAAATTGCGTCCGATTCCGACGCCCACACACCCTGCATCCAAAAAAGCACGCATATTCCACACATTAATGCCACCATTCGCCATCAAAGGAATGCCGCCCAAAGGCCCGCGCAATTGGTCAAGGTATTCTGTACCCAAGAAGGACGCGGGGAACAACTTAATAATGTCGCCGCCGCATCTGTGTGCCGCTAAGATCTCGGTCGGTGTAAATGCACCCGGAATAGATACCAGATCAGCCGCACGCGTTTTTTCAATAACTTGCGGTACTGTGCCCGGCGAAACAATATACTGTGCGCCGGCTTGAACAGCAAGATCGACCTGTGACGGGTTAGTCACCGTACCTGCTCCGACACACAACGCATCCCCGAAATGCTGTGTGAGCATATGAATCTGCGCGGCAATATCCCGATCGCTCTGCTTAAGGCGAGGATCAAATGTAATTTCTATACAGTCAATTCCGCCAACACGCAGTGCTTCCGCCATTGGAATCAGCCGCTCGCCTTTTACGCCGCGTACAACCGCAATGATTTTACAGCGGCGAATACGCTCAATCGTCTGTTTTTTCATGATCTTTCTCCTTTAATGAAAAGGGCAATACAGAAGAGAGCGGCGCTTTATCCGCCTGGCCTATGGATTCGCGCGGAATCTCCTCAAGCTGTGCGATACAATTCAGAATCGTTTGCAGCTGGTGCAGCATTCGTTCACCGTCGAATTCATCTGCTACAGACAGCTTCCATGCCTCCGGCGCGTCTGCAGCAAACGCAAGAACCGGAATTCCAGACGCATGAAGCGGCTGTCCGGTACCAAAAATCCCACTGTATGCGCGAAGAATAACATAAGGATCACATGGATTGGCACCCTGATACAATGCATCCAGCGATGCGTTGGATGAAAAAAGAATATCCGGCTGCGTCTTCCATCCCAGTCGTTCCGGCACAATAGCCGCAACCGCGCGCAGATGGCCGTCTTTGCCGTCCCATAAATCCGGATGCATGGTCAGCCACTTTTGGATCGCCCCAGTGCAGCCGGAGGAACCTGCGCGCACCATCGGTAGATGATATTGTCCGGATGCATACACAAAAATATACGTTCTACGCAGCTTTTTATGACGCAGACAACGCATCAACGCAAGCAAAGCGGCAAAGCCGTTTTCCTCAATGGCGCTCACACCCTCTGTATGTGCGCAAATGAGAACAGCTTCTTTTGTTTCCGTACCGGGATAAATACTGTACAGCGTCTGTGTCTGTGCACATTCTGTCACTTCGTCTCGCACAGACAATGTGGCAAAAAGCGGTTCCCCGACCGCAAGCATATCCTGAATTTGTTGTCCTGTTTCGGCGCCGACCCATACGCAGGGAAGCTCAACATAGTTCTGCGCATACGGAATGTATTGCTCCGGTACCGAATCACTTTCGTCCCAGACGCAAACCAAGCCGCGCACGCCGGCAAGCTTTGCGAGCCGGAGAAAGGAGAAAGCAGAATAATAATCTACGGTACCAAACAATCCGGGAACAGATATACCGTTCGGTTCCGAACGAACCACTTCAAAACTTGTTCCTCCGCGCAAAGATGCAGAATCCAAATGCAAAACAGCAATCTTCCCGCGCGCTCCAATGAATCTGTAATTTTTATCTTTTACGACACACAGCTCCGCAAAAACAGGCTCCGAGGTACTGCCCGTATAGGGCATCGGCCGGCTTGGAAACTGCACGGAACCGTCCAGTTGTTTCACGCTCAGGATGCTGCTTTTCGGCGTACGGCTTGTAAAAAAGTATGGATCTTCGTACACCGGAATATCCATTTGTCGCATCTGGGCGCGAATGTCCGCCAAAAGATGCGCATGTGCGGCGTTTCCCGTGATGCGCGGCCCATACTGCGCTGTTTTACGCACAAGTAGATCGAGCGCATCCGCTGAGGTATAGCCGTTGAT
>CAMOCU010000114.1 GCA_946610835.1 uncultured Clostridia bacterium
GCTGCTGTCGGCATAGACGATCGGGGAGGGGCGCAGAGCGTCTGTTTTGTCCGCGCTGCGGGTGTATTCCAAAAATTCCGGGTCAATTTCAAAGCCCATTGCCTGCATTTGATCCGCATTGTAGATCCGATCCGATGCATACTCGCGGGCGGCTTTTGCGGCGCCTTCGTACTGTGCGGATTCGCCGCTTGCGTGGATTTGCGCGTCGCGGGAGGTGAACGCCTTGATGCACCAGTTGGCATTCATCAAAACATTTGTCAGATCATGCGCGAGCAGCCCAAGGCTGAAAAAGCTTTCGCCTTTCTTTGCGCGTGCGTATTCGCAGTAGTCAAACATCGGCAGCTCACAGGCGTAAGCGTTGTCGCTCAGATGAATCGCAATTCCGAACCGTTTGCCGGCATGCAGTGCGACCGGTGTTTGCAGATCGATCACGTGGTAGCCGGCGCGCTCGATTTCGCCGCGGACGACAGTGCAGTTCTCAAGCAGAATGCGGCGGTTCATCTCGGTCTCATTCTGCACATCCGGAACAATATACGCGGTATACTGTACACCATCGGAATTTGTATACAGCGAAAAGCTGTGCAGCGTTTCATCCTGTGTGAGCGTTTCGCCCTTCTGCGGGAAAAGATTGGCTGCGTAGCGCAGGTGCGCAAGATTGCCGATGGCCTCTGTGGAAAAGATTGTCGGGCCATAGGGATCGTATTGGTAGATTGTGTTGCTCGGATCGCTGCCCTCGCACGGTTTGAAGATGGTAATGGACGAGGAGTTGGTGCTGCTGGCGTAGGACATGTAAAAGAATCCGCCATTGCCCCAAGAATCCCCCCAGCTGTTTTTGAGCAGAAATGCGCCGTCGATCGGCGGCTGTTCGCTGAAGTATGTCCTGGGATAGTTATCGTCCCAGCCGATCAGTTCCACGGCATGTCCGCCGCTGTATTCGGTATAATCCGGCGGAATATACAGATTGTAAGAACCATCCGGGGCGGTGTTGTAGTACATGTTGCTTTTCGGCGTACTGAAACTGAAGTCTGCCGCACCGTATTCCAGGACAGCCTGCTTGAGCGCTTCGACATAAGCATAGGGATTTTCGGCTGTGTTTTTGCCGGTCACCTCGATTGCTTCGCGGATATGCACCGCGGGAGATTCGTGCACAGGCAAATGGCTGTAATAACGATATGGCTGACTCGATTCAGGGATCGGCCCGTCCCAGCGCGCAAAATACGCTGTGGCCAGGTCGCTGCAGCCGCCGGTGTCGACCTGATTGCTGATCGGATTGTCGGCGAGGTAGCTTGATTGGATGGCAAGATTCATCTCCGAATAGTCCGGGTCGTCCGGCAGCAGTCTTAAGTACTGCGTGGCCGATGCCGCCGGCATTGTCTGCGGCAGCAGCATTGCCAGCACAAGCAGCAGCGGCAGCAGACGTTTACGAAAATGTTTCAATTTTTTCTCCTCCACTCTATGATATGTGTACATTTATGCTATCACATACCCGGCAAATTGTCAAGAAAATCCCGGACGCGCCATGCAGCGCAGGGAGAAACCTTCTCCTCAAAAAAGCCTTTCGGACGGAGTGTACCTGCGCTTTGGGCGTGTGCGGCGGGCAGGCCGGGAATGCATTTTTGACAAAAAAGGCAGCAAGTTTGACAAGTGCCGCAAAACCGTGCGCAAATGGTGTATGGTATGCGTGTCGACGGGGAAAACCCCCGAATCGCAGAAAATGAGAAGGAGAAAAATCATGAAAAACGAGGAGAAAAAAAGAAACAAGGCCGAAAAGAAGATCGAAAAACGCAACCGCAAACTGATGCACGAAATGCAGATCCCGCAGACCGTGGAGCTGCCGCAGGAAGCGGAAAACGAGCAGGTTCCGCAGACCGTGGAAGCGGCGGCCGAAACGGCGGAGTTTGTCGAAACGCCGGACGAAAAAACGGCGAAACGGCGCGCAAGGCTGCATAGGCCTGTTCGCTTTGCTGAAAAGAACCGTGAAAAAAAGCTGCGTTTGGCGCCTGTGCATCTGCGTGCGCTGTACGCGCGCCTGTGCGCTTACGTTGCCGCGCATAAGAAGGGTACGCGCCGCGTGCTGGTCGCAACGCTTGCAGTGCTGCTGGCGGCGAACGTCGTGACAACGAGCGTGTTCATCGCCTACAGTGTGCGCACACGCCGCGGCGACGAGGACAATTACTGGAGCAATTACTGGGAGATTGACGACCTGCGCGAGCAGATCAACCGCGATGCGGACGACCGCCAGCAGGAAACGGCGCAGCTGGAGGAAAACATGGATCAGTGGAAAACCGGCGAGTCCATCTATTCCGGCGAGATCGGCGAAAATCTGACCTGGACGATCGACCCGGAAACAGCGGAGCTGGTGATCGACGGTTCGGGCGAAATGGACAGTTCGTTCAGTGAAAACCGCCGCCCGGCGTTCGGGATGCTGTACGCCGATTTTGTCCGCACGCTTACGGTTGGCGATTCGGTCGAATCCATCGCGCCGTACGCCTTTGAAAATTTCACCGCGCTGGAAAGCGTGACACTGGGCGATATGACCGAAACGATCGGGGAATGCGCTTTTTCCGGCTGCGAGCAGCTGCTTTGCGTCGAAACCGGCGAATCGCTGCAGCGGATCGAGGAAAATGCGTTCTACGGCTGTGAGTCGCTCACCAATCTTTCGCTGCCGAGCTGCATTGCCCGGGTCGAACCGTTGAATACGGAATCGTCGCACATCCGTTTTTCGGTCGAGGAAGGCGGCGATTACAGCTCCGACGACAACGGCTGTCTGTTTACAGACGAGGGGAAGACGCTGGTCAGCTGCCCTGTGGGCACGCATTATGATTACAACAGCCCGGCTGAAAGTTTCACCGTGCCCGAAGGCGTGAACAAGCTTGCGCCGTACTGCTTTGCCGGATGCCGTTTCAAAACCCTGACCGTTTCCGGCGGCGTGAAAACAGTCCCGCTCGAGGCGTTTCAAAATATGGATGCGGATACGCTCAAGTTTTCCGACGGCGTGGTGAATCTCAAGGGCGAGATCGGCGAGGAATGCTGGCTCGGCACAATCGTGATCCCGCAGACCATGAAGTTTGTGGACGAGAATCTGTTCGATTCCCATATGCGTTCCGTTCAGGCCGGCAGCAAGCAAAAGGCGCTTAAAGTGACCGACGACGGTCAGGTGTACTCCGGCGACGGCAAAACCCTGCTGTTTGTGACGCAGGATGAGGATAGAGGGAAACTTCGCGTTGCAGAAGGTACAACCCGCATTCGTGCCGGTGCGCTCCGGGATATGGTCTTGAGCCAGGGAATCGTGCTTCCGGGTACCCTGCGCATCATCGACGACGACAACTTTAATTATATCCGCTTTGGCGATGACGTTGTGCTGACCCTGCCGGACGGCTTGAGAAGCATCGGCGACAACTGCCTGCAGTTCTGCCATATCAAAAAGGTCGTGCTCCCTGATTCGCTGCTGCAGATCGGTTCCGGGTTCCTTATGGACACAAACATGAACTCTTATGACGAGTTATCCGATCAGGACGTGGAGATTCGGACGACGGTCGTTTTTGACGGGACACAGAAGCAGTGGAACGACCTGTTTGCGAACGACGCGCCGGAAAACATAAAGTTCAAGCTTGCCGATTAAGAAGGAACAAAATCAAAAAAGAGATCCTGTCCGGCCGGGCAGGATCTTTTTGACCTTGGATTTTTCAAGCCTTTTCGCGCGCGACGGCGAGCATGAGCTTGATGCGGTTTTCCTGATTGACGCGCGTTGCGCCGGGATCGTAGTCAATGGGGACGATGTTGGAATCCGGATAGATTTCGCGCAGCCGGCGGATCATGCCCTTGCCCACAATGTGGTTCGGCAGACAGCCGAAGGGCTGCGTGCAGACGATGTTTTTGTACCCGTGCTCGATCAGTTCCATCATTTCCGCTGTCAGAAGCCAGCCCTCGCCCATCTTGCAGCCGTAGCCGATCACGGGCGCGATCAGTTCCTTCAGGCGTGCGTAGGGCATTGGCGCGGTGAAGTCGCCGTAAGCGCGCACGGCGTCGATGAGCGTGCTTTCGATGCGCGTCATGTATCCCATGAGCGCCTTGACGAGCACTTTTTTGATCCGTTTGCCGCCGTAAAGCCGGATGTCCTCGAGCCGGTTGTCCGTTTTGAACAGCATGAATCCCAGCAGTCCCGGCACCATCGTTTCGCACCCTTGTGTGTACAGAAAGTCCTCGAGATTGTTGTTGGCCACGGGCGCGTATTTGACGTAAATTTCGCCCACAACGCCGACCTTGGTTTTGGGCGACTTGTCCATGGGGATGGCGGCGAAGGATTTGGTGATGCGCGGCATATACCGCCGCAGCGTTGCCAGCGAAACGCCGCTGCCCCGGCGGAACATGCGGCTGAGCTTTTGCACCCATTTGTCCGTCAGCGCGTCCGCGTCGCCGGGATGGCGTTCATAGGGCTTGACCTGATTGCGCAGCAGCATCAGCTGGTCGCCGTAAATCAGCGCCGACAGCAGCCGCAGCACGATCGGCACGGTCAGCTTGAAACCCGGATTTTTCTCCAGCCCGGACAGATTGAGCGAGATGACCGGAATGTATTCGTACCCTGCCTTTTGCAGCGCCTTGCGCAGCAGATGGATATAGTTGGATGCGCGGCAGCCGCCGCCGGTCTGCGTGATGAGCAGCGCGATTTTGTGCGGATCGTAGCGGCCGCTTTCGATCGCGTCGATCATCTGCCCGATCACAAGCAGCGCCGGGTAGCATGTGTCGTTGTGGACATATTTCAGACCCTCGTCCACGATGGCGCGGCCGTCGTTGTGCAGCAGCTCCACGTTGTATCCCGCCTGCCGAAAGATATTCTGAATCAGGGAGAAGTGGATGTTTGCCATATTGGGCGCGAGGATGGTGTAGTTCTTTTTCATCTCTTTGGTAAAAGGGATGCGGTTTGCGGCGTCCATATTCCGTCGCCTCCTTTACTGTTCCGTGGCCGCGAAC
>CAMOCU010000115.1 GCA_946610835.1 uncultured Clostridia bacterium
GATTTTTGTGCAGCATGACGGAAACAGATTCAAACAAGGCGTGCGCCACGATTTGCGCGGTGTTGCCTTAAAGGGATGCATCTGTGCATCCCGTATGCGGAAGCTTTTTGAAAAAGCGGATGGCAAAAGGTATGCTGGTCAGAAATGTCAGCATATCCGCTGCACTTTGCGTGACCTGCACGCCGCGCAGACCGATCGCAGTCGGCAGCAGCAGAATCAGCGGAATAAAATAGATCCCCTGCCGGCATGCGGACAGGAACGTTGATTCCCAGGAACGCCCCAGCGCCTGGTGGATCATGTTGGTCGGCACAATCAGCGTTTGCAGCGGCATAGCGACGCACTGCATGCGCATGGCCAGCGCCCCGATTTCAATCACCGTCGGGTCGTCCCGGCGGAACAGCGCAACCAGCTGCGGGCTGAACAGATAAATTGCAGCCGACAGTGCGCTCATCAAAACAAGACTCAGCAGCACCGTGAAGCGGTACGCCTGCCGCACACGGTCATATTCCCTCGCACCGTAATTGTAGCCCGCAACGGGCATAAAACCCTGTCCCACTCCGAGCGCCACACAGAGCATGAACATAAACACTTTGCTCACAATGGACATGGAAGCCACGGCCGCATCGCCGAAGGCCTGCGCGGCCGCAGCGTCTGCAAACTGCGCCATACCTTCCGCCGCGCCATATGCAGCGGCTTGACGGTTCAGCAAAACCGTGGAAATACTTGCCAGTCCCTGCCGACAGAAGGACGGCAGTCCGTTGCGCACAATCCGGCCGTAATCCCCGATCCTGCGGGAAATATACCGCGGATGCAAACTCGTGATACTGCGGTGTGAAAGGAACATAAACAGCAGCAGTCCAAAACTCACGCACTGGCTGATCAGCGTCGCCACTGCCGCGCCGGAGGTACCCATGCCCGCTTTAAAAATCAGCAGCGGATCCAGTCCGAGATTGAGCACCCCGCCCGTACAAAGGCCGATCATGGCCAGCGCAGACTTGCCCTCCGCGCGCAGGATGTTGTTCAGTACGAACGACGCGCAAATGATCGGCGCGCCGAAAATGATATATCTGCCGTATCCGACTGCATAAGGCAGAATGGTGTCCGTAGCGCCGAGCAGGTGCATGACCGGACGGATAAAGATGCTGCCGAGCAGCAAAACAAGCACGCCGAACGCAAGCGACGTATAAAACGCGCTGGCCGCGTATCGGCTGGCGGATTCCGTGTCTTTTTCTCCCAGCCGCCGCGACACAAGGCTGCCGCAGCCCATGCCCAGCGTAAAGCCGATCGCCTGAAAAACAGCCATCAGCGAAAACACCACGCCCACAGCGCCGCTTGCGCTTGTGCCGAGTTGAGAGACAAAAAATGTGTCCGCCATGTTGTATACGGACGTGATCAGCATGCTGATGGTCGTCGGAATGCCCAGCCGGATCACAAGCCGCGGAACCGGCGTCTGTGTCATGCGGCGATGCTGTGCGTCACTGGATTGCGTACTCATTCTGTGCGAAGCGCCTCCACAGGATCTTTTTTGGCAGCATAGCGGGACGGAACCAGTCCGGCAATCACGGTCAGCAGAATGCTGATCAGAATCAGCGCGACCGCGCCGCCCACAGGCAGACGGGACACATTGGAAATATGCACCAGCGCCTTAATGACGATATTGACCGGGATATTCAGCAGCAGTGTTGCCAGAATGCCGATCACGCCGGCGGCCAGACCCACAATCAATGTTTCTGCATTGAACACACGCGAAATGTCGCGTTTCGATGCGCCGATAGAACGCAGAATGCCGATTTCTTTCGTGCGCTCAAGCACGGAAATATAGGTGATGATGCCGATCATAATGGACGACACGACCAGAGAGATTGCCACAAACGCGATCAGCACATAACTCACCACGTTGACGATCGTCGTGACGGAGGACAGGAAAATCGCCATATAGTCTGTATACTCAATAACCTTTTCTTCCGCGTCGGCGTCGCGCATGCTGTCGTTGTATTGTTCGATAACCGCCTGCAGCTTTTCCTTGGCGGCAAAGTCGATCGGATAAAGATTGATCCGGTCAGGATCCTCTGTGTCCGCCATGCCCAGCAGCTTTTTGTTGACCGAAAGACTCTCCGCCGCCTCAACCACCGGTGCAGGCGGTGTTTCGGGTTCTTCGGGCGCGGCTGTAGTCGTCTGCACTGCGGAAGTGGCCGGTTCAGATTCTTCCGCCGCGGCCGTACTGCTTTGTGCGGCGGATTCTTCAGCGGGCGGCTGTTCGCTTTCGGAGGCCGGTTCGGTTGTCGACAGCAGATCAGCCGGCAGCTGCGCCTGCAGCGCGGACGTGTCGCCCGTAATCATCGCCGTCAGCAGCGCGAGCTTTTGGTCACGGTTGAGCAGCAAAACATAGGAATACGCCTGCTCTCCGCTGATTTTGCCCACGTTCGGGATTTCCGTTTCTGCCATTGCCTTATCCAGCGCCTGCGTCATTTTTCGCCGCTCGCTGAGCGTGCGCGTGTTTTTCAAAAACAGCTCGACCATTTCCCGCGTCTCTTCGCGCTGTTCCTGCGGAACCTTTTCGTCGATGTACGCGTAGATTTCCTCCTCGCTCATGGGCGAAGTGTCGATCCGGCCGACAGCAGGTTTTTGCGTCATGTCGAGCGTGCCGACCGTGGGATGCAGTCTGCCGCGCAGCGCAACGTCCGCGGGGGCTGTTGTGGATTTCTCCGCGGGGGCTGCCTTCTTTTTCGCCTTTTTGGCACGTTCGGCAAGCGCCTGTTTTTCTTCCACATCCCGGAAGGTCAACCCTGTGAAAACATCGGTATCGGGATCAGCAAGCTGCGCGCGGACGATCTCGCGTTTCGCGGATTCGGCAATCATATAATCGGTCAACGCGTGCGTATACCCGATGGTGCCGGTAATGGAGGTCGCCGTCGCTTCTTCGTTGGGACGGACAATGCCGACCACCTTGAGCTGCACGCCGGAACGCACCAGCTCTTCCATATAATTGTCCTCGTACTGCATGTTTTCCCATGCGCCATCCTCGTTTTTGGCGTAATAGTCCGCCGGGAGCACCAAAGAAAACGTTGTATTCAAAATCTCATCATAGGTAAAAGTTTTGACTTCCGGCGTGTATTCGCCGCCGTTCATCAGTGTGGAGATCATATTCAGCAGCTCATCCTGATCCAAAAGTCCCAGTGCATACAGCGAAAAATCAGTGATCTCGTTGTTCTTATCCGTCACCACGACCACTTCGTCATATTTCTGCGGCCACTTGCCCTGCACAACGTCATACTGTGCGTTCAGCAGTTCGGGATTGTCTATGATCTCTGTCCAGATGCGCATTCCCGCTCCCATCGGCGACATGGAGGACATGGACGCAAACCCGCCGGAGGAAGCGTCCGTGCTGCTGCCGCCCATGCCGAAATTGCCCATGAGATCCGTCAGCACATTGCTGGGCGAAAGCTGAACAACACCGTTTTCCACGTCGGATTTGTACACATTCAGATCGAGATCATACCCGTATTGCGGCGGCGTGCTGAGCAGATCCGCAACGCCGTTTTCCGGGTTTTCAATAAACTGTTTGAAGGATGCCAGATCGTTTGTGGTAATATCCGCCGAAAACATCTGCATCATATCCGTCATAATGGGGTTGGAATAGATCCGGTCAAGCGTATGGTCGCTCTTTTCGCCGCTCTTGGCCATAGATTCAAGCATGCTGCTGATGTCCATGGTTTGGCGTTCGATGCTGACCGGGTAGGTAGACAGCGCGTCCTGCTGCACGGAGTTGATGTACAGCTGAAAGCCGTTGGATAGCGAAAGGATCAGCGCGATACCGATTATGCCGATGCTTCCGGCAAAGGACGTCATAAACGTGCGCCCTTTTTTGGTCAGCAAATTATTCGTGCTCAGTCCGAGCGCCGTCCAGAAGGACATGGACGTGCGTTCCTGCCGGCGCTGCTTTTTGGCAAGCTTTTTCTGTTGCCGCAGCACTTGTTTGTCTGCATCGGCAGTTTCCGCGACTTCGGGCGTGTAAGGGTTCGTGTCGTCCGTCACCTGCCCGTCCAGCAGCCGCACAATGCGTGTTGAATACGTTTGCGCCAGCTCCGGGTTGTGCGTGACCATAATAACCAGACGGTTTTCGGAGATCTCCTTGAGCAGATCCATGATCTGCACGCTCGTTTCGGAATCGAGCGCGCCGGTCGGCTCGTCCGCCAGCAGAATTTTCGGGTCGTTGACGAGCGCACGGGCAATGGCCACGCGCTGCATCTGTCCGCCGGACATCTGGTTCGGCTTTTTATGCAGTTGATCGCCGAGACCGACTTTTTCGAGCGCCTGCGTCGCGCGCTTGCGGCGTTCGGATTTGGATACGCCGGACAGCGTCAGCGCCAGTTCCACATTGCGCAGCACCGTTTGGTGCGGGATCAGATTATAACTTTGAAAAACGAACCCGATTGTATGATTACGATAGCTGTCCCAGTCGCTGTCTTTGTAGGAACGGGTGGCGCGGCCGTCGATGGTCAGCTCGCCGCTGTCGTACCGATCCAGTCCGCCGATCACGTTAAGCAGCGTTGTTTTGCCGCAGCCGGACGGCCCGAGTATGGAAACAAACTCGCTTTCGCGAAACGCAATGCTGACTCCGCGCAGCGCTTGGACAGATACGCCGCCGGTGGTATACGTTTTGACGATTTCATGCAGTTGGAGCAAGTGCCTCACCTCTTTACACTTTTCTAAAATATACCAGTTATTATACCCCGCGCTCCGGGTCAAGTCAACATTCCCCGCAGAAATTCATAGACCATTCACAAAATCCCGTCTGCTAAAAAACGCCGCGCCAATCGCAGAAAAAACGTTCTGAAAAAGCACGGCGGGATATGGATTTTTGCGGATTAAACCGGTGTTTCTTCCACTGCAGAAATATCTTCAAGCTGAGGAAGCACTGATTCAATCCGATGCGCACGAAGGAATGGATCTTTTTCCGTC
>CAMOCU010000116.1 GCA_946610835.1 uncultured Clostridia bacterium
ACGTCCTTCGGTACGGATCAAACGAAACATAAACGGTCTCCTTTATCATTACAAAATGAGCATCGCGTCGCCAAGGGAGAAGAACCTGTACTTTTCCTCCACGGCAACCTTGTACGCGTGCATCGTGTTTTCATATCCGCAAAAGGCACTTACAAGCATAATCAGCGTACTTTCCGGCAGATGAAAATTGGTCAGCAGACCGTCGATGCATTGAAATTCGTATCCGGGATAGATGAAAATATCTGTTTCGTCCGCGTGCGCGCACACCTTGCCCGCCTGCCGGCAGACTGATTCGAGCGTGCGGCAGCAGGTGGTGCCGACCGCAATCACGCGTCCGCCGGCAGCTTTTGTGCGGCGGATTGCATCGGCCGTTTCGGCAGGGACGGAATAATACTCGGTGTGCATGTGGTGCTCTTCAATGTTTTCTGTCTTGACCGGGCGGAATGTGCCCAGACCGACATGCAGTGTGACGAACGCCACGCAAACGCCCATGCCGCGGATGCGCTCGAGCAGTTCCGGCGTGAAATGCAGTCCGGCTGTCGGTGCGGCGGCAGAACCTTCCACATTTGCGTACACAGTTTGGTATCTGTCTTTATCCTCCAGCGTTTCCGTGATGTAGTGAGGCAGGGGAAGCTCTCCCACTTCGTCCAGCAGCGCGAAGAAATTGCCCGTATAATCAAAGCGCAGGATGCGGTTGCCGTTGTCGAGCGTTTCGATCACCTCGGCGCGCATCCGTCCGTTAAAGTCAAAAATCTTACCGACCTTCGCTTTTTTACCCGGGCCTGCGAGCGCCTCCCAAGTGTCTGCGCTTTTTTGCTTGAGCAGCAGGAATTCCACGCGCGAGCCGGTGTCGGTTCGTGTGCCGAACAGACGCGCGGGCAGCACCTTGGTGTCGTTGAGCACCAGACAGTCGCCGGGGCGCAGATAATCGGTCACATCATGAAAAATCCGGTGTTCCAGCGCGCCGGTGCGCCGATCCATCACAAGCAGCCGCGACGCGTCCCGCGGCGTGACCGGATGCTGGGCAATCTGCTCGGGCGGCAGATCATAGTAAAAATCACTTTTCTTCATCAAATCACCATTTTTTTGCGGAAAGTATTTGACAACGTCCTATGGAGTATGGTATTATACACAGTAAAGTTATTGTGTGATCCGTTGTTTCAGAGCCGCGGCTTTTATTATATTGTATTTGCCGCCGGATTACAAGTATTATTTTTTCAGCACACTTCGGAAAGGGATGACATATTATGAAAAAGTACAAAGTCGGTATCATCGGCGCAACCGGCATGGTGGGTCAGCGCTTCGCCACACTGCTGGCGGATCACCCGTGGTTCGATGTGACCGTTCTGGCTGCCAGTGCGCGCAGCGCCGGCAAAACATATCGCGAAGCTGTGGGCAAACGCTGGTGTATGGACACGCCGATTCCCGGAAATCTGGCAGATCTGGTTGTGCGCAGCGCGGCCGACGACATTGCAGAAATTGCCGCAGCTGTGGATTTTGTGTTCTGTGCGGTCGATATGAAAAAGGACGAGATCAAAGCGCTCGAGGAAGCATACGCCAAAGCGGAATGCCCTGTTGTGTCCAACAACAGCGCCAACCGTTTTACCCCGGATGTGCCGATGGTCATTCCGGAATTGAACAGCGATCATACCGCCATCATTCCCGCCCAGCGCAAGCGTCTGGGAACCAAGCGCGGATTCATCGCAGTCAAATCCAACTGTTCGCTGCAAAGCTATGTTCCGGCGCTGTATCCGCTGCATGCGCAGTTCGGCGTCAAGGACGTGCTGGTTTGTACCTATCAGGCCATCTCCGGTGCGGGCAAGACGTTTGAAACCTGGCCGGAAATGAACGACAATGTGATCCCCTTCATCGGCGGCGAGGAAGAAAAGAGCGAGCAGGAACCGCTGAAAATCTGGGGTAAGGTCGAAGGCGACCGCATTGTTCCCGCCGCTTCACCCGCATTCACGGCGCAGTGCATTCGCGTACCCGTGTCCAACGGCCACATGGGCGCCGTCTTTGTACGGTTCGAAAAGAAACCGACGATCGAACAGATCAAGGAAGTTTGGCAAAACTTCAAGGGCTATCCGCAGGAAAAACAGCTGCCGCACGCGCCCAAGCAGTTCCTGCACTATTTCGAAGAGGACAACATGCCCCAGACACGGCTGCAGCGCGATCTCGAGGGCGGCATGGCGGTTTCGATCGGGCGTCTTCGTCCCGATACGCAGTATGATTACAAATTCGTCTGCCTGTCGCACAACACGCTGCGCGGCGCGGCCGGCGGCGCGGTACTGCTTGCGGAGCAGCTCTGCGCGCAGGGGTATATGGACTAACCCCCCAATACTACAGAAAGAACGGAGCAAATGAATATGAAAAAGCCTCTGTTTACCGGATCGGCAATTGCGATCATTACCCCTTTCGATGCGGAAAATCGCGTCAATTTCCCCAAGCTCGGCGAAATCATTGATTACCAGATCGACAACGGCACGGACGCCATTGTGATCTGCGGCACAACGGGCGAGGGCTCTACGCTCGATCACGAGGAGCATACCGAAGCGATCCGCTACACTGTGGAGCACACGGCCGGCCGCGTGCCGGTCATTGCCGGAACCGGCAGCAACGACACGAACTATGCCGTCATCCTTTCCAACGAAGCGGAAAAGGCGGGCGTGGATGCGCTGCTGATGGTCACGCCGTATTACAACAAAACATCCCAGGAAGGGCTGATCCGGCACTACAGTTACATTGCCGAGCGCGTGAGCGCACCGATCATCCTGTACAACGTGCCCTCACGTACGGGCGTCAATATCCTGCCCGAAACATATCGCGAGCTGTCCCGGATCGACCGCATTGTCGCCACCAAAGAGGCAAGCGGGGATATCTCCCAGATCGCCGCGACTGCCGCATTGTGCGGCGATGATCTCACGATTTATTCCGGCAACGACGACCAGATCACGCCGATCCTCTCGCTCGGCGGCAAGGGCGTTATTTCCGTCCTGTCACACGTTGCACCGCGTGTTGCGCACGACATTGTTGCCTCTTTCCTGAACGGCGACGCTGCTGAAAGCGCGCGCCTGCAGCTCGAATGGTTCGATGTGTGCAAGGCGCTGTTTGCCGACGTCAATCCTATCCCGGTTAAAGAAGCGATGAATCTGATGGGCTGGGATGTGGGCGCGTGCCGCTTGCCGTTGGCGCCAATGGGCGAAGCTAAGCGTGAAGTGCTCAGAAAGGCGCTGGCCAACCACGGATTGATCTGACACAGACCTTTTTTGTCATTCCGGTTTTGCCGGAATGACTTTTGTTATCCTACAGGATGGTTTATTCAATAACCGAAATTTGATCGGATGGAAGTGCGAAATATGAAATTACTGATTTGCGGTGCGCTGGGCAAAATGGGACGCACAGTCGCGCAGATTGCCGATGAACGTGCGGATTGTACTGTGGTTGCCGGCGTCGATGTAGGCACGGGCGAAGCGGCCTTCCCGCTTTTTCCCGCTCCCGCTGCGGTGGATGTACAGGCGGATGTGCTGGTCGATTTTTCCAATCCGGCAGCACTGTCCGGTATTTTGGAATACGCTGTGGCAAAATCTATGCCCGTTGTGCTCGCGACTACGGGGTACACCCCCGAGCAGGTTGAGCTGATCCGCCGCGCGGCGGAGCGGATACCCGTGTTTTACACGGCGAATATGTCGCTGGGGATCAATCTTCTCTCTGAACTGGCCAAGACGGCGGCCAGAGTGCTGGGCAGCACTTACGACATTGAAATCGTCGAAATGCACCATAACCGCAAGGTGGACGCGCCCAGCGGAACGGCGCTGATGCTTGCGCGGGAAATCGCGTCTGCGCTGCCGGAACAGCCGGAGTTTGTTTATGACCGGCACGAACGGCGCGAAAAGCGGCACAAAAACGAAATCGGGCTGCATGCTGTGCGCGGCGGGACGATCGTCGGAGAGCATGAGATTTTGTTCTGTGGGACAGATGAGGTCATCAAGCTTAGCCACAGCGCAGGCAGCCGGGCGGTCTTTGCGGCGGGCGCTGTCAATGCCGCTGTGTTCCTGCAGGGAAAAAGCGCAGGACTGTACACCATGCATGATCTGGTAAAGGAGTGATCCCAATGTTTGATATAACAGTCAAGGAAGACGTTACGCTTATTTCGCTGCATGATTCTCCGGCAAATATCCATGCCATCGCGCAGGTATTCCGCTGCATTGCCGAAGCCGGTATCGCGGTCGATATGATTTCCCAAACGCTGCCCAACGGCCAGCATTCCAATCTGTCGTTTACTGTGGATGGCGAGGATTTCGGCGGGATTTTGCGTGTGGCGGCAGGTCTGCGCGAAAGTTATCCCGATCTCAAAATCAGCGTCAGTTCCGGCAACTGCAAAATCAGTGTCTTTGACGAACAGATGAACGGCGTGCCCGGTTACGCGGCCAAGGTGTTTGCCGCGGCAGCTGCTGCACATGCGGATATCCGGATGGTGACCACGTCCGAATGTGACATTTCGATGCTTGTTGTGCAGGCCGACGTTGAAAATACGATCCGTGCGATCCGGGAAATATTATAATTTTTTTTAATTATTTCTAAATTCGACAGCGCTTTCAAGCTCCTTGTGCTATACTTTGGTACAGCAATGAAGGAGGGACGGCTATGAGTCCGTTTGCGTTGAATCGCCTGATCCGTTCGGGCGAAAAATACAGTGTCCCCGCACTGCGTGCAATCAGCGGCAAGAAGATTCGGCATGCGGATCTGCGCATGTCGGACGAAATGGAAGTGTTTCGCTGTCCCTATTGCGGGCATGTTTGCCATTTTGCCAAGGGACTGAGCCTTATGGGCTGGATTCGTGTGTGGTTTTTGTAGAATATGGTATAAAAAAAGGACGGGCAATGCCCGTCCTTTGCTGCTGAAAAATTTTAGGGAAGCGCTGATTAAATCGGGGTGTGCGAGGGGACGAGAGATTTTTTCG
>CAMOCU010000117.1 GCA_946610835.1 uncultured Clostridia bacterium
AACGATCAGTGCGTCCAGCATTGCCGAATCCCGAAAACATTTGCGCACATACGGCGTGTCGTAATTCTCGCGCGGGATCGAGCGTGCATCAAAGCCCTTGAATCCGATGTCTCCGTGCCATGTTTGGATGTAAAACTGTCCTTTCTTTTTGTAAAAATAGCTGGTGTTGCGGTGGTTAAAGATCCACACGCCGGATGTTGCTTTGTAATAACTGCTGCGGAACGAATCGACCGGCGCAAAGCGCACGCCCTTCAATTTGTCACGCGGAATCTCCGGATCAGATGCATAGTCCCACAGCCAGACGTACCGGAACCGCCCGGGATAATGCTGCGTGAGATATTCATAAATCGCACGCGGATTGCAGGAATAGCTTTTGCCGCAAAAGCTGGAAAAAACAATTCTGTTTTTGCGGTATGGCAGCAGCCGAAAAATGCTGAATACAATTGCCTGCAGCAGTTTGCCGCCATAAATATGCACAAGCTGTTTGAGCGTATTCCATTTGTGCTGAAGCCATTTCATGTCCGAACCACATCCTTTGGTGTGAGTATACCATGCGCAACGCGAAAAGTCAAACCCGCAAAGCGTGATTTCCTGTTCGATCGCGCTTTGCGGGCTTGTTTTCTTCTGTATTCTGCGATGGTTCGGATATGTCATGCTTGGTTTTCGGTTACAGAAAAAGGCAGAAACGGCCGAAATCTTCCTGCCCTGAAAAAGCAAATGATTATTGCTCGTCCTTCAGCACAAGGTCGTACCCTCCCGCGCCGTAATGCAGGCAACGGTTGACACGGGAAACTGTTGTGGTTGAAACGCCGAGCTGCTGTGCAATGGCGGCAACAGTCACGCCGCGGCGAAGCTGACGTGCAACTTCCAGACGCAGCGCAATGTCGCGGATTTCCCTGATGGTGCAAACATCCTCGAAGAATTTGTAGCACTCATCCTCATCCTGCAGAGTCAGAATAGCCTCAAACAGTGCATCGGTCATGGGGTTCTTGTATTTACTGTCGCTCATGGTTGCCTCCCACGGGTCGTTTTACTATACAACCATACTAACACGCCAACACAAGAATGTCAAGAATGATTTACCGGCGTGCGAATCGCCAAAAGCTTTTTCGTCAGATGCGCCAAAACTTCAAAGCATTTTTAGTACAAAATGACGGAATCTATCTGGGTTTCTTCACACCGTGCGAACGCACAAACCACCATCCGCGCAATCAACGGTTAGCGTGACGCCCGGTTCAAGATCCTCCGCAATGATCTTGCGTGCAAGCAGCGTTTCCACGTGCGACTGCAGATACCGCTTCAAAGGTCTTGCGCCGTAGATTGGGTCATACCCCTGCTCGACGATTCTGTCTTTGGCGGCCTGCGTCACCGCAACATGCAGCTGTTTGTCCGACAATCGTTTGTCAAGATCTGCCAGCAGCAGATCCACAATCGCATATATATTTTCACGTGTCAGCGGTTTGTAATACACGATCTCGTCCAGACGATTGAGAAATTCGGGGCGGAAACTGCGTTTGAGCAGTGCGGAAACCTGCTCGCGTGCCTGTATGCTGATCTCTCCGTCGGATCCGATTCCGTCAAGCAGAATATCCGAACCAAGATTGGATGTGAGAATAATGATGGTGTTTTTGAAATCCACCGTGCGTCCCTGGCTGTCCGTGATGCGGCCGTCGTCCAATACCTGCAGCAGCACGTTGAACACATCCGGATGCGCCTTTTCCACCTCGTCAAAAAGGATCACGGCATAGGGCTTGCGGCGTACCGCTTCGGTCAGCTGACCGCCCTCGTCGTAACCGACATATCCGGGCGGTGCGCCGATCAGACGCGATACGGAATACTTTTCCATATATTCGCTCATGTCGATACGCACCATGCTCTGCTCGTCATCAAACAGCGCCTGCGCAAGCGCTTTGGCAAGCTCCGTTTTACCCACGCCGGTCGGCCCGAGGAACAGGAACGACCCGATCGGACGTTTCGGATCCTGAATACCTGCACGCGAGCGCAGAATCGCATCACAGACTTTCTGCACAGCCTCGTCCTGACCGATAACCCGGCGATGCAGCGTATCATCCAGATGCAGCAGCTTTTCACGCTCCCCTTCCATCAGCTTTGACACGGGGATGCCCGTCCAGCGTGCGACAATCCGTGCAATCTCCTCCTCGGTCACACGATCGCGCAGGAGTGTATTCCGGCTGCTGTCGGACAGCGCTTCCTGTTCTTCCAGCTCCTTTTGAAGACGCGGAAGCGTGCTGTACTTGAGTTCGGCCGCCTTGCCGAGATCATATTCATTTTGTGCCTGCTCGATGCGTGCGTTCGTCTGTTCGATCTCCTCGCGCAGTTTTTGCACACGCACAATGGATTGTTTTTCATTTTCCCAGCGGGCTTTCATGGCGTTGAACCGATCGCGGTCGTTGGCCAGTTCCTGGCGAATCTGCTCCAGATGCTCTTTGGACAGCTTATCCTCTTCTTTTTGCAGTGCTGCTTCCTCAATTTCCAGCTGCATGATTTTATGGGAGATTTCGTCCATTTCCGTCGGCATACTGTCGATCTCGGTTTTGATCACGGCGCATGCCTCATCTACCAGATCAATCGCCTTGTCCGGCAAAAAACGATCCGAAATGTACCGATCCGATAGCGTTGCCGCCGCAATCAGCGCTTGATCCTGAATCTTGACGCCATGATAGACTTCGTACCGCTCTTTCAAACCGCGCAGGATGGAAATGGTATCCTCAACGGTCGGCTCCTCCACCAGCACCGGCTGGAAGCGGCGTTCGAGCGCAGCGTCCTTTTCAATATACTGGCGGTATTCGTTGAGCGTTGTCGCGCCGATGCAGTGCAGCTCGCCGCGGGCAAGCATGGGTTTGAGCAGATTGCCCGCGTCCATAGCGCCGTCCGTTTTGCCCGCGCCGACAATTGTATGCAATTCATCGATGAAAAGAATGATGTTGCCCTCGCTGGCTTTGACTTCCTTGAGCACGGCCTTGAGACGCTCCTCAAATTCACCGCGGAATTTTGCGCCGGCTACAAGCGCTCCCATATCCAGAGAGAAAAGCTTGCGATTTTTCAGATTATCCGGCACATCGCCGCGCACAATCCGCTGCGCCAAGCCTTCGGCAATCGCGGTCTTGCCGACGCCGGGTTCACCGATCAAGCAGGGGTTGTTTTTGGATTTGCGGGAGAGAATCCGGATCACATTACGGATTTCCTCATCGCGGCCGATCACGGGATCCAGCTTTTGCTGCCGTGCAAGATCAACCAGATCCTGACCGTATTTTTTCAGCACGTCATAGGTCGCTTCAGGATTGTCGGTCGTCACATGCTGGTTGCCGCGCGTATCCCGCAGCGCTTGCAGGAAACTTTCCTTCGTCACGCCGGATTCGGTTAAAATACGGCGAACATTTTCCTGCGCATAAGCCAGAATGCCCAGCACAATGTGCTCTACCGATACATAATCGTCGCGCATCTGTTCCGCTTGCCGCTGCGCCTCATTGAGCGCCTGTTCCGTATGATGCGAAATATAGATTTTTTCGGGATCCGCGCCGCTGCCGCCGACTTTGGGCAAACGCTCCACAGCCTGCTGCAGGGAAAGCGCAATCGCATCCGGCTGTGCGCCGATGCGGCGAAACATTTCCGCCGTTAAACTGTCGTCCTGACGCAGCAGAGCGAGCAGAAGATGCTCCTGTTCCATTTGCTGATTGCCGTATTCCGCTGAAAGGCTCTGCGCAACCTGCAGCGCTTCCAGACTTTTTTGTGTAAACTTTTGCAGATTCATGGCTATACCCTGCTCTACCCGCGTAGAGCTTTCCTTTCTCTCTTTCTTCATCCATTATACTGCCAAGTTTTAGCACTGTCAAGTGCAGAGTGCTAATTTTATGTAAACAATTTGTAAATTTCTCCGTGCCTGTCCAAACAAAACTCCATCCATGCGGTCTGCACCAGAATCCGCATCCGTTCGCGGCATGGAAAAAGCCGCCCTCGTTGTGAAACGAAAGCGGCACATTCTATATATATTCTATGCAAAGGGCGTACAATCGCATAACGTTCCGTAAAGGTTTTCTCTTTACAGTACAAGAACGCAATTCCGAAGCGTAATGTGAAAATACTTGTCAAGAAACGACTGATTCACAAGTAAAGGTATGCTTACCGGGAGCAATTTCCTGATGAATTCCGGGCAGCTCAACGGTAGCCGTACAACCTTCCGGCACAACAAACGTAAAGGCAAATCCCTTGTCAGTCTGTTCCCAACGGGAAACGATCGTTCCAAAGGCTGTATCGAGCGAGGCCTGCACATACTGCAGGCGGCCGTCTGTCACGGGGCGGAACACAATATGGTCGAACCCGGGATGTGCCTCATCGTGCCAGATACCTGCCGCGCGTTCAAACATCCACTGCGCTACAGAACCGTATGCATAATGATTGAAAGAATTCATCTCCGCGCTCCACATACTGCCGTCCGGGTTGCGGGAATCCCAGTGCTCCCAAATGGTTGTGGCACCATTGTCCACGGAATACAGCCAGCCCGGGAATTCATGCCGCAGCAAAAGATCGTAGGCAAGCGTGCCGTATCCGTTGTCCGACAATGCATGCAGAAGATACGGCGTGCCGAGGAAGCCTGTCTTAAGATGTCCGCATGCACGCACAAGTTCCGCGAGCTGAGCGGCCACAGAGCGCGTCTCCTCCTCGTTCAGGAAACCGAACACAAGTGCCTGCGCACAGGCGGTCTGCGTGTTTTCAGTCACTTTTCCGTCGCAAATGAATCTTTTGCGGAACGCGGCAAGCGTCTGCGCAAAGGTCTCCTCGTACATCTGCATATCCAAACCAAGTGCATGTCCGGCCTTGATAAACAAGGATGTGGAATACAGAAAATAGGCGTTTTGCAGATACAGCTTCGATGTTGCAGCATCCCCGTCCAGATTGAGCCAGTCGCAGAAATGTGTACCGCCCTGCCACAGGCC
>CAMOCU010000118.1 GCA_946610835.1 uncultured Clostridia bacterium
CGCGCAGCGAAACGTCGCTTTTCTCGTTTTCGTGGTACTGCACATGCGCAATCTGCATGATGTGCTTCATAATATTCTGGACCGTGTCGACCTCAAAAAGGTTGTCGACGCCCTGTGCAATACACGCAAGCCGCTCCAGTCCCATGCCGGTGTCGATGTTGCAGCTTTTCAGTCTGGTGTAGTTATTGTTGCCGTCGTTTTCAAACTGTGTAAAGACCAGGTTCCAGAACTCCACATACCGGTCGCAGTCGCATCCAACCTTGCAGTCCGGCTTGCCGCAGCCGTATTTTGCGCCTCGGTCATAATAAATTTCGGAACACGGACCGCAGGGGCCTGCGCCATGCTCCCAGAAATTATCCTCTTTGCCCAAACGAACCATGTGATCCTCGGCGATGCCGATCTCTTTTGTCCAAATGTCAAATGCCTCGTCATCGTCCTGGTACACACTGATATACAGCTTGTCCGGATCCATTTCCATAACCTTTGTGCAAAATTCCCACGCCCACGCGGTCGCCTCGTGTTTGAAGTAATCACCAAAGGAGAAATTGCCCAGCATTTCAAAATACGTCCCGTGGCGCGCCGTTTTCCCCACGCGTTCAATGTCCGGCGTGCGGATACATTTCTGGCAGGAAGTCACGCGCACGCGCGGAGGGGTCAGCTCGCCGGTGAAATATTTTTTCAGCGGCGCCATCCCCGCATTGATCAAAAGCAGGCTTTTATCCCCCTGCGGGATCAAAGATGCGCTGGGAAGGCGCAAATGACCCTTGCTTTCGAAAAAGGCGAGATATTTCTCGCGCAATTCATTCAGTCCAGTCCATTGCATATTGAATCGCTCCGTTTCCATGATTAGTCGTTAAAAGTATTCATTCGTCAGCCCATCAATAATCCGACAATGCGGATCAAAACAGGCATGCGATCCTCGTCGATATTCAGATCCGCCACCATACAGGTATGATAAACCTTGCCGAGCGCTCCCGAAAGACGTTCGCCGCCAAGACCGTCCGTCAGCCGATACCCTGCGAGATGAATCGCCAGCTCGCCGAGGATATGCCGGTAATCCATCAAGGCTGCATCATCAATTTCGGCCTGCTCGGCCAGGGATTCGCTGCGCTGCAGCAGTTTGCGGGATGTACGGCGCAGCACAAACAGGTTGGAATAATACACTGCGCCCTCTGTTCGCAGATCAATCGCCATATAATACGTTTTGCGCCCGTCCTGCAGTTCGACCAGATACACATTGGCCTCCTCGCTCAATGCGTCGGAGATGCTGTCGATCTGTTCGGCGGACAGAAAATAAATATTGGTGATTTTTCGGTCAGCCAGCGTTTCCGGCTGCGCCGGCGAAGCAACCTCAAGCGCCGACGTAACGGATTGTACCAAAGATTCTTCTGCTGACGTTATGTCCGCAGCACTTGCGGTCACAGTTGTCGAGCCGATCGTCAGAACAATCAGAAGCACGGCAATCCATGTACGAATCTGTTGTTTCATTTTTATAAACCAGCCTTTCCGCGAAAGGCACCCATGGGGTTATGAAACGTGCGCTTTCGCTGATTAATAAGATTTGATATAATGTGTTCTGTAGGTTGCAGTACACTACAGATTGTCGAACCCTTTTCCGCCTGTCTTGCCCTGATTCGTACCGTGCCGGGAATGAATAAAAATCCCATGACCGCAATTACGATTCTTTCGGAGATCGGCAGCGATATGTCCGTCTTTCCTACAGCCAAGAAGCTGGTCTCTTGGGCGGGTTGCTGTCCGCGAAATGACAAAAGCGCTAAGCATGTAAAGTCTACCCGTATTTCCCGTGCAGGCTCTTACCTCAAACCACTGCTGGTTCAAGTCGCCAACGCTTTGATCAACTCCAATGCGCATCCGGAAATCCGTGAACGCTACCGCCGTATCAAAGCGCGTCGAGGTCACAAAAAAGCCATCATCGCCGTTTGCAAGATGCTCCTGACCGCTATCTGGAACATCCTCTCCACCGGCGAGGTTTACAATCCCAGCGGCTATATTCTCCAATCTCCGCGTCCTACGCCGGAAACAAAAGTTCTGACACAGAAACAGGCGTTAGAATTGCTCCGTATCAGAGGTTATATCATCAAGGATGATCCTCCTCAACCTGCATCTGCGTAGAAAGTATTCCATTCACTCGTTAAATCAGCCATTCTTCGATGGCTTGTTTTTCTATGCCCTTCTTTGGGGTGGACTATTATTGAGATGTTTCAAACTTCTCTCTCCTCTTTTACAACAATACGCCAGTTTATAACTAAATTATATTAACATATAAATTCGGCATTGTCAACTTTTTCACGCGCGTAAACTACAGCTGTGCCAAAGCTCTTTTCTGCGCTGTTTGAATCAAACGTACAAAAAGAGCCGCATACCTCCGGCAGCGTTGCGTGCGAATCGGACTTACGCAGCTTTATGATTATGACCCCTCATGCATCCGCGCATACGCTTTCTCTAAGGAAGCGCTGATTAAATCGGGGTGTGCGAGGGGACGAGAGATTTTTTCGGCAGATTGTACAAAAAATCTGCCGGCTTGCTGACGCAAGGCAAGGATTTTTGGTGCAATATGACGGAAAAAGATCCATTCCTTCGTGCGCATCGGATTTAATCAGTGCTTCCCTAACGAAAAAAGCGGACACCACCCGGTGGTATCCGCCTGATTCTCAATAAAATGTTGCAACCTGCTGCTCGGGCGGCTGCGCCTGTTCGACAGACCGCAGCATCAGCACGGGGCCTTTTTTGCCGTAAAGCCGAGAAAAGCGCAGGTCGATCTTTGCCCGGATCTGATACCAACCGGAATTCTCGATCTGCATATTGTCCTCCATCCGCGCAACCAGCGGACAAAAAGAAATATCTTCCACACAGCATGTCATGATGTGCCGCCCCATCGCGCAGTGATGCTCGGGAAAACGACGATCGACAGCCGCCTGCACTTTCATATCCACGATCTTATCCTTATATTTTTTCGGATCCTCTGTCAAATCCCGGTAAAACAGTGCGTAATCGCGATCCTCAATGACGACCACAGGCGCATCAATGTCAAACGGGAGAGGATCCTCCATCTCGTCGGGCACAACTTTGCCGTCCTTGTATTCGTACACAATATCCGCACGCCTGGAAATGCCGCGCACGATCTTATGCAGTGCGAGCGTATCGGCATCATCCGCCAGCCGATTGAATACGCACAGCTCGCAATCCTGCAGCTTGTCGACAACCAGCGAACGCATATTCGCGTTGTAATTGAGGAATGTACCGCCGTCAAAAAACAGCATATTCTGATACGGCATCCAACCGTTCGGCATGCTGTCGTAAAGCTGCTGAATCTGCCACATACCGTTGTATTCCACAATCACACGCTCACAACGGCTTTGGTCTGCCCACCGTTCAAGATTGTCCTCGGTCAAGTCCTCGATCCCGTCAAGTACCTGAATGGTCACATTCTTGCCGAAAAAATGTTCCGGTTCATATTCCTGCTCGCCCTCTTCGCAAACAAGCAGAAGCGTCCGCTCGCCTGCGTTGAATCGACTGTCCTGCAGCGTATCCTGAATAAATGTGGTTTTGCCGCTCTCTAAAAAGCCGGTAAAAAGATATACGGGAATCTCACGTTCTTTCATAGAGTCCGCCCCTTACGCGTCAAACAGCGCCGCAATATTCTGCTCGTTGAGCGATGATCCGATCACACAGATCCGTCCGATCAGACCTGCAGAGCCGAAACGGACATCCGGCTCACCGGGAATATAGTCAAAATGAATCCATTGACCATCCGCACCGGCAACAATGCCCTTGGCGCGGAGGATCATGCCGAATTGTTTTTCATTTTCAAGCGCAGAAAGAATCTCGCGCAGCCGTTCGGGAGTAAACGTCTTAGTCGTTTCAATGCCCCAGCTGACAAACACTTCATCCGCATGATGATGGTGATGGTGATCGTGGTCGTGACAACCGCATGTGCAATCCGGCCCGTGATCGTGGTGATGATCGTGTTCCCCGTCATGGTCGTGATGGTGGTGATGATCGTGCTCCTCGTCATGGTCGTGATGGTGGTGATGATCGTGCTCCTCGTCATGGTCGTGATGGTGGTGATGATCGTGCTCCTCGTCATGGTCATGATGGTGATGATGCTCGTGTTCCTCATCATCCTGCTCCTGCATCAGAAGCTCCAGCGCAGCGTTGAGCGTATCCTTGCGTTCAATCGCGCCAAGGAGCGTTGCGCCGTCCAGTTCCGTGATCGGGGTCGTTACGATTACCGCCGTGGGATTTTTCTCGCGCACCAGCGCGACCGCTGTCTCCAGCTTTGCCGCCGGGACAACATCCGCGTGGCTCATGATAATCGTTCCGGCATGCTCCACCTGATCGTTGAAGAATTCGCCGAAGTTTTTCATATACATTTTACATTTTCCCGCATCAACAACCGTCGTAAACGCGTTGAGCAGAATTTCGTCACTGTCGATTCCCTGAACGGCCTTGACCACATCGGACAACTTGCCGACGCCGGACGGCTCGATCAGAATACGGTCAGGGGCATATGTCTGCAGCACTTGCCGCAGCGCTTTGCCGAAATCCCCCACCAAACTGCAGCAGATGCAGCCGGAATTCATCTCGGTCACTTCGATACCGGCATCCTGCATAAATCCGCCATCGATGCCGATTTCGCCGAATTCGTTTTCGATCAGCACAAGCTTTTCGCCCTTGTAACTGTCGGCAATCAGCTTTTTAATCAGCGTCGTTTTGCCCGCGCCGAGAAATCCGGAAAAAATATCAATCTTGGTCATTTATCTCACTGCCTTTCGCAAAAAACTAAAGAATAGTATAGCACACTTTTCAAAAAAATGCAAATGCAGGCTTTCTTAAGGCAATACCGCACAATTGGGGTGTGCGGATTGCGAAGTAAGCTTTTT
>CAMOCU010000119.1 GCA_946610835.1 uncultured Clostridia bacterium
GCGACAGCGTGTAACGATCCAGCCCGGCGCACAGTACGCCCTCCTGCAGCAGCGCCTTGACCTGCTCATAAAACAGCTGCAGATCGCCGTCCGCACGCTCGCGCACGGAAAAGCTCTCGCTGACGAACAGCAGCGGGTTTTCCGCATAATCGAATATGGTTGCTCCCTCTTTATAAAACAAAGGCATATACCGATCCATCGACGCCAGCCGCAAGCCGTCGCGCAGCTTCTGCACGTCTGCGCGCACGCTCTCGCGCGCCTTGACGGCGCCCTTGCCGTGGATATCGGCGGCAAACTGTTCGAGCAGCTGCACCAGATCTGTGCCTTCCGGACAAAGCACCTCGTTGGCCGGCGTAACCGTGATTTCCCGCAGCGACTGCGTGCGGCGCTGCGACTCCGGTTCAAAATAAGCAAGGCTGTCGACCGTGTCACCGAAAAATTCGCACCGGCAGGGATATTCGCTCCCCGGGGGGAAAAAGTCCACAATCTCGCCGCGCACGGAAAACTGTCCGACACCGTCGACCTGCTGTGCGACAGCATACCCTGCCCGCAGCAGTGCGCTGCGCAATGTGTCGATGGGAATATCCTCATCCGCGCGCAGCGTAAAACAGCATTTTTCAAAAACATCCGGCGGCATGGTCAGCTGCAGCGCTGCCTCCGCCGAGCAGACGACCGCATCATACGCGCCCGTATACATATGATAGAGGGTGCGCAGGCGCAGATGCTCGTACTCGCGCGAATTGCTTTCCGTTGAACGCAGCACAAACGTCCGTGCTGGGAAATGATACGCCCGCACGCCAAACGCGCACAGATCTTCGGTCAGCCGCGCCGCCTGCGCTTCATCCGGCGTGAGCACAACACTTTTTCGCCGCAGCACTTCGGAAAGCGACAGAATCAGATGCGCCTTATGAATATGCGAAAGCCCCAGCACGCCCATGGGCAGCCGGGTGGAACGGATGTTGGAAAGAATCGTTTTAAATTCGGACGAAGCCGATAAGATGTTGGAAAAACAGGACATATCAGATGCGGATGCCTTTCTCCCGCATGGCCTTTTCCAGCGCGGCAATATCCTTGTCCGCGAAGCAGTGGCCGGTCATGCCGGTGCGTGCTGCGCCTTCGATGTTGCGCGGCATGTCGTCAATGAAAAAGCACGTCTGCGGCTGGAGTGAAAATTTGCTGTACAACGCCTCGTACAGCCTTGGGTCTGGTTTGATCACGCCCACATCGCAGGAGGCAAGTATGCCGTCCATCAAACCGAGCGCCGGAATGGCGTCGAAGTAATCATAAATATCGGCGGATGTGTTGGAACACAGATAGGTTTTGTATCCGTTCGCTTTGACGCGCCGGACAAACAATTCCATCTGCGGCAGCGGCGGCATTTCCTTTGCCCACCAGCGGTTCAGCAGCGCCGTCAACGGCGCATGCATCCTTTCCGGCAGCTGCTCGCACGCCGCGCGCGCAAGTTCGGGAAAACGGACGGTGCCCAGATCGAGATTGTTCCACAGTCCGCTGTGAAACAGCACCTGCTCGGCAAGCAGGGCGTCCTGCTGCGAAAAAACCGAACGCATGGTGCGGTGCGGATCAAAATCGATCAGCACACCGCCCATGTCAAAAATAATGTTTTCAATCATGAATTTTTGCGCACATCTCCGCAGCAGTTTTTGTATTTTTTACCGCTGCCGCAGGGGCAGGGATCGTTGGGGCCAACCTTCTTTTTGGCGTTGCGCACGGTGCGACCTTTTTCGCTGCCGTCAGAGGATCCGCCGCTGGTCGTCGTGACCTTGGCAACCTGCTCGCGCTTGGTTTCCTCCTCGCTGCGCACACGGACGGTCAGCATCATCTTGACCGTGTTTTCGCGGATAGAATTGTTCATTTCCTCGAACATATCGGAACCGACCTCGCGGTACTCAACCACAGGATCATGCTGGCCGTATGCCCGCAGACCAATGCCGCGGCGCAGTTCGTCCATCGCGTCGATGTGATCCATCCACAGCGTATCCACGTTGCGCAGAAGCACCATCCGCTCCAGATCACGCATGAGCTGTTCGCCGAAATCCTGTTCGCGCTTTTCATATTCCTCGTGGCCGCGCTCGCTGAGCATCTCCCAAACCGCGTCGCGGTCAATCTCGCCGCGCAGGTCGTCCGCATCCAGCAGCCAGCCCATAAATTTTTCGCGCAGCCCTTCCACATTCCAATCGTTCTTCGGCAGCGCCTTTGGCAGATAAAAATCGACGGAATCCGTTATGCAATCGTCCAGCATTTTCAGGATCAGCGGCTTGAGTTCCACACCATCGAGCACCATATCTCTCTCGCGGTAGATCAGCTCTCTCTGCCGGTTCATCACGTCGTCATACTGCAGCACGTTTTTGCGGATGCTGAAGTTGCGGCCTTCCACGTTCTTTTGCGCACGTTCGATGGAGTTGGAAACCATTTTCGCCTCAATCGGCATGTCTTCCGGTGTTTTCAGCGCGTTCATCACGCCTGCCAGACGTTCGCCGCCGAAGATGCGCATCAGATCGTCCTCCATGGACAGATAAAAACGCGACTCGCCCGGATCGCCCTGACGGCCGGAACGACCGCGCAGCTGGTTGTCGATGCGGCGGGATTCGTGCCGCTCGGTACCAATGATAAACAGGCCGCCTGCAGCGCGGACGACGTCCGCTTCTGGCGTGATTTGCTCTTTGTATTTCTTTTCCAGTTCGGAGAATGTCGCGCGGGCGTTGAGAATCTCCTCGTTGTCCGTTTCGGCAAATCCGGTCGCCTCCACGATCAGTTCCTCCGGGAACTGCATACGGCGCATTTCCGCCTTGGCCAGATATTCCGGATTACCGCCGAGCATAATGTCCGTACCGCGTCCGGCCATATTGGTCGCGATGGTAACCGCTCCCTCTTTGCCGGCCTGCGCCACGATCTCCGCTTCCTTGTCGTGGAACTTGGCGTTCAATACCTCGTGACGGATCCCCTTGCGGCGCAGCAGATCGCTCAGCCGTTCCGATTTTTCGATGGAAACGGTACCGACCAGCACCGGCTGCCCTTTTTCGTGGCAGGCAACGACCTGTTCGATAACCGCGTCGAACTTGGCGCGCTCCGTTTTGTACACCACATCCGGGTGATCCTGACGGATCATGGGACGGTTGGTGGGGATCTCGATAACGTCCAGCTCATAGATCTGCTGGAATTCGTCACTCTCCGTCATGGCCGTACCGGTCATACCGGACAGCTTTTTGTACAGACGGAAATAATTCTGGAATGTAATGGTGGCCAACGTCTTGCTCTCGTGCTCGACCTTGACGCCTTCCTTGGCTTCGATGGCCTGATGCAGACCCTCGTTATACCGTCTGCCGAGCATGATGCGCCCGGTAAACTCGTCCACGATCAGCACCTCGCCGTCCTTGACGACGTAATCCACGTCCCGGCGCATTACGCCGATCGCTTTGATCGCCTGATTGATGTGATGCTGAATGGTCATGTTTTCCGCATCCATCAGATTTTCGAGATTGAAGAACGCCTCCGCCTTGGCAACGCCCGATTTGGTCAGCGTAGCCGTACGCGCCTTTTCATCCACAACATAATCGCCGACGTTTTCGATGTCCTCGGCATTTTCTTTGGAGTCGATCTCCTTGACGACGGTTTTCGTCAGCGTGCGGGCAAAGCTGTTGGCCAGGCGGTACAAGTCCGTGGACTGCTCGCCCTTGCCGGAAATGATCAGCGGCGTGCGTGCCTCGTCGATGAGGATGGAGTCCACCTCGTCCACAACAGCAAAATTGTGGCCGCGCTGCACCTTTTGCTCCTTGTACGGCACCATATTGTCGCGCAGATAATCGAAGCCCATCTCGTTGTTGGTGCCATAGGTGATGTCTGCGTTATACGCTTCTTTGCGTTCGGCGTTGGTCAGATCGTGCACGATCAATCCCACGCTCAGGCCCATGAATCGGTAAACCTTGCCCATCCACTCCGAGTCGCGGCGCGCGAGATAGTCGTTGACCGTTACGATATGCACGCCGTCGCCGGTCAGTGCGTTCAGATAAGCCGGCAGCGTTGCCACAAGCGTTTTGCCTTCACCGGTACGCATTTCGGCAATCCGTCCCTGATGCAGGATGATACCGCCGATGATCTGCACCGGGAAATGTTTCATATTCAGCACACGCCAGGACGCTTCGCGGCAGGCGGCAAAGGCTTCGGGCAGAATGTCGTCGAGCGTTTCACCGTTTTGCAGCCGCTGTTTGAATTCCGGCGTTTTTGCCTGCAGCTGCGCATCGGTCAACCGGCTGTATTCTTCCTCCAGCGCCAGCACTTTTTTCTGGATCGGGAGGACGCGTTTCACTTCTTTGGCGGAATAGTCGCCGAAAATTTTCTTCAAAAGACCCATTGTGTCACCTCATGTTTTTCACTCTTGTATTCTTGCACAGAATGTGGTAAAGTTAGGGTAAATTAAGGCAACGCCGCACAAATCGCGGCGCACGCCTTGACGGAATAAGATCGGAAAGGATGAACCCTATGCCCAAACGCACAGATTACATCACTTGGGACGAATACTTCATGGGCGTGGCAATGCTTTCTGCACGCCGCTCCAAAGACCCCAACACACAGGTGGGCGCCTGTATCGTCAACCAAAGCAACAAAATCATGTCCGTCGGCTACAACGGCTTTCCTGCCGGCTGCAGCGACGACGACTTTCCGTGGGAGCGGGAGGGCGAAACGCTGGACACAAAATATCCGTATGTCTGCCACGCGGAGCTGAACGCCATTCTCAACAACGACGGCGCATCGCTGCACGGGTGTCGGATTTATGTGGCGCTGTTTCCCTGCAACGAATGCGCAAAAGCGATCATTCAAAGCGGCATCCGCGAGGTCATCTACCTGTCGGATAAATACGCCGCCATGCCGTCCAACCGC
>CAMOCU010000120.1 GCA_946610835.1 uncultured Clostridia bacterium
AGTATGCGCCCCTGCAGGCGTATGACGGACAACGGGTTGAAATTTGCGGGCATGCATCGGACATTGTGCAGCGGACGTCACGCGGGCAGCGGATCGAGATTGCGATGGATTCTGTGCAGGGTCGGGCGTGCAGTGGAAAACTGATTCTGTACACAGATCGGCTTCCGGATATGGATTTGTCGGACGAAATAGTCTTTTCAGCCAGGTTTCGTTCGATTGCACTGAACAAGGCGTCCGGCGGCGCGCTTGCTTCGGCCTACTGTGTCGGTTCCAAAATACGCGTGATTCCGCATGCGGCAACCTTTCAAAGTCGGATGCTTGCCGCGCGCCTGTATACATACCGCACGATTCAGTCAGCAGTTCCGGGCATATCCGGGCGCGTGCTTGCAAGTTTGCTGACCGGCGATGCGTCGCAGATTCCTCAAAATGTCTATCTGACGCTGCGCGGCAGCGGTGTGCTGCATTTGTTTGCTGTTTCCGGTTTTCATCTGTCTGTGTTTTCCATGGCGCTGATTCGGCTGTTTAGCCGCCGAAGGTACCCGCCCCGCAGTGTCACGATGATTTCCTGCCTGATCGTGTTTTTTGTGATGGCTGTGACAGGCTTTTCCTATTCCTGTGTTCGAGCGGGGATCATGCTGTTGATCGTGCTGGGCGGGTTTCTGTTTCATTGGCAGGCGGATTCGATCAATTCGCTCGGCTTTGCGTTGTTGTGCCTTGGTATGATAGATCCGTTCTGTGCCGGGGACGTCGGGCTGCAGCTTTCCGTACTGGGCGTACTTTGCTTGATTTTGGTCACACCGTATGCTGACAGGATTGTGCGGCACATTCGGTTTCGGCCGCGTAAGCTTGCGGGAATGCTTCGCAACGCATGTTCCGTCGCGCTCGTGTCTGCGGCAATCGGTATTGTGACGATGCCAATCACGCTGCAGGTGTTTCGACAGTTTTCACAGTTTTCACCTTTAGTCAATGCGCTGATCCTTGTGCCTGCGCAAACAGCGATGATCGGCGCGGCTGTTGTTGTTCTTTGCTCGCTATTAAGTCCGTTGCGTTTTTTGGGTCGCTTGAGCGGTTTGCTTTCCGGAGTGTTGACCAGATATTGCGTTTGGATCTGCGGAATATTCGGCAGGCATGCGCTCTCTGTGCCGAAAGAGGCTGTGCGTGCTTTTGCGCTTTGGGCTGCCGGAACGCTGATTGTCTGTGCTGTTTCCATTTGGATTCGCTTGCCTGTGCGGCGCAGGATCGGTATGGTCGGCGCGGTTTCGGTATGCATTTTCAGCGTTTGCGGTGCAGGCGTGCTGCATACAACGCGTTCCGCTGTCAAAATCACGATTCCGGATATTGGAAATTCTGCCGCGATTTTGCTGCAAAGCGACGGAGAATCGGCGTTGCTTGGCTGCGGGCAAGGAATTTATGCGCGTGCGCTTGCGCCGCTCGTAAACTGTTTGGACTTTGTATGGATTCCGGATTATCGCCCGGAACTGGCGGCAGGCTTTGCGCAAATACAACACAGTTTTGCAATTGCGCAGCTGGATCGTCCGACCCTGCAGGGCACACCCGTTTTGCATCGGCAAAGGATCGGCTCAATCGACCTGACCTGCTTTTCCGATGCGAATTGCAGCGCGGCATTTGCACGCATGCACACACGCTCTGTGCTGTTCCTGTTCAGCGCAGGTAAGCTTAGCTGTGCGCTTCCGCAGGATTGGTACGGCGCGGATATTGTCTGGATGCGCGGCGGTTTGCCGCATGGCTGGCAGCCGGAGCGGACGGGTCTTATGCTGTTTTCTGCCGGCGCTGACCGCGCGGTTCGTTTGATTAATTATGTACAAAGCTGCGGCGGTGCAGCGGCTGCAACCGGCGGCGACGGAGATTTATGTTTACAAATTGCGCCGGACGGCGCGATTCGATTGGAAAAGGGGAGCTGACATGCCGGAGATCACGGAACAGGATCTGAAAAAACAGATCAAAGAGAAAGCGTTCGCTTCCCTGTATGTACTGTACGGCGACGAGGCGTATCTCAAGTCCTTTTACGCCGGGCGCATTTGTGCGCTTGCTGTGGAGGATGCGCTGCGTGATTTTAATTTTCATCGCTTTGAAGGAAAGTCCATAGATTTTGACAGCCTGACAGATGCGGTCGAAGCCATTCCGATGATGAGTGCGCGCACATGTGTGCTTCTTAAAGATATTCCCGTCGATACGCTCAACGCGGCGGATCGGGATCGCTTGACAGCAATTTTAAAGGACATCCCGAATACATGTACGGTCGTTTTGTGGATGGATACGGTTGATGTGGATGCACGCAAAAATGCCAAATGGCGCGCTTTTCTTAAGGAGCTCCATCCGGTTGCCTGTCTTGTCCCGCTCGACAAACGCGGGCGCGGCGATCTGGTGCGTCTGCTGCGTTCCGGCGCGGCCAAGCGCGGATGCGAGATGCGCCCGGAAAACGCGGAGTACCTGGTATCTTTGGTAGGCGACGATTTGACGATGCTGCTGCAGGAGCTTGAAAAGCTTTGTGCATATAAAATGACCGGCGAAATCACGGCTTCAGACATTGACGCACTGGCAATCCGAACGGTTGACGCCGTCGTGTTTGACCTGTCCAAGGCGATTTTTCGCGGCGAGGGCGCAAAGGCGTTCTCTATTCTCAATACGTTGCTGCAGCAAAAGACAGAGCCGGTGCTGATTCTCGGCGCGTTGAATGCGTGCTATGTGGACATATACCGCGCAAAGGTTTTCAAGCTCTCCGGCGGCAGGGCAGAGGACGCAGCTGCCTGCTTTCAATATAAAGGCAAAGAATTCCGCCTGCGCAATGCCTCGCGCGACGGCGCATCCCTGAGTATGCCGGATGTGCGGCGCTGTTTGGAAATTCTGATGCAGTGCGACAAAAATCTGAAAGGATCCGGAACGGATGCGCAGCTTCTTTTGGAGCGGTGTTTGACCGAGTTGATGCTCGTGCAGCGTTCCGCGCGTACCTGACATGATTCAAATCCGACAGGCCGTCATCGTCGAGGGCAAATATGACAAAATCCGTCTTTCTTCTTTGCTGGATACATTGATTTTGGAGACTGACGGTTTTGCCATTTTTAAAAACAAAGAAAGACAGGCGCTCATCCGCAGGCTTGCGCAAAAGCGCGGCATACTGATCCTGACAGACAGCGACGCGGCCGGATTCAAGATTCGCGCCTTTCTCGGCGGAAGTATTCCGCCGCAGCAGGTTTATCACGCCTATATCCCGGACATTTTCGGCAAAGAAAAACGCAAGGAAACGCCATCCAAGGAAGGAAAGCTCGGCGTGGAGGGTATGCCGACCGAAGCGCTTGTGCAGGCGCTGGAAAAAGCAGGCGTTCTATATCAGGATGTGCAGACGCCAAAGCGGCAGATCACAAATGCAGATTTGTACGCAGACGGTTTCAGCGGACGGCCGGACAGCCGAAAAATGCGCGCGAAGCTGCTGGAGTATTTTGCGCTGCCCGAAAGGCTTTCTACCGGCGCATTGCTTAAAACATTAAATACATTTGCAGAATATGACGAGTATCGTCAGGCTGTTAAAGAGATTCAACAGAAAATGGAGCGTGAGTGAATTGTTCCGAATCGGACACGGGTACGACGTGCATCGCTTGGTGCCGGACAAAAAGCTGATCCTCGGGGGGGTCGAAATTCCGCACGAGTTGGGTCTGCTTGGTCATTCCGATGCGGATGTGTTGCTGCATGCCGTTGCCGATGCACTTTTGGGCGCTGCAGCACTGGGGGATATTGGTTGCCTGTTTCCGGATACCGATCCGCAATATGCCGGCGCAGACAGTCTGGTTTTGCTGCGCAAAGTGTACGACGCTGTTATTGCCGCAGGTTTTCAAATCTCCAATGTTGACGCAACGATCCTTGCGCAGCGGCCAAAGCTGCGGCCTTACGTTGACCAAATGCGCGAGAATATTGCGCGCACGCTTGCTCTTTCGCCCGGCGCGGTCAGCATAAAGGCGACAACAGAAGAGCGCCTCGGCTTTACAGGCGCGGAGCAGGGGATTGCAGCGCATGCAGTCTGCCTGATATATTAACACTTCGTGAATTTCCCCATAATTAAATTGAAAATAACACAGTTTTGTGATACAATAACAGGATGAGAGAAGGTTAAGTAAAATGAATATTTCCGGCTTTTTTCAATCCTGGGCGGGCAATCTTGTGGCGATCTTCGCTGATTTCCGCTTTGTAGATTTTTTGGATATATGTCTGGTCACATTCTTAATTTATAACGCAATCAAGTTGATTCGGGAGACCCGCACGATGCAGCTCATCAAGGGAATCCTTCTATTGGGCGTTGTATACGCAATCGTGAGCGTGCTGGACATGGGCATGAGCAAATATTTGTTTAATGCGCTGTTCCGCGATGTGATCCTTGTGCTGATCGTTGTGTTCCAGCCGGAGATACGCCATGTATTTGAAACTATGGGCCGCAGCCGATTCAAATCCATCGCCGGCATCCACACCCGTACCGCGGAGATTCGTTACAATGAAGAAACCATACAGGTGATCGACGAAATCGCTCGTGCCTGCGCGGAAATGAGCGACCGCAAGATCGGCGTTCTGCTCGTCATGGAGCGTGAAACAATGCTCGGCGAGGTAATCCAAACAGGTACGCCTGTGGATGCAAAGGTGAGCGAGGAGCTGCTCGGCAACGTCTTTTATCCAAAGGCGCCGCTGCATGACGGAGCAGCCGTAATTCGGGACAATCGGCTGTGTGCCGCGGGGTGCATTTTGCCGCTGACGCAGGATCACAGCGCTGTGAGCAGCGAATTGGGTACGCGCCATCGCGCGGCAATCGGCATGAGTGAGCAAAGCGATGCGCTGATTATTGTTGTATCTGAAGAAA
>CAMOCU010000121.1 GCA_946610835.1 uncultured Clostridia bacterium
GACGAGTTGAGCGATCTGATGATGGTGGCGCAAAGCGAAGTCGAGGATGCGATCTGCCGTTTGGCACAGATGGCGCGCGCGGCAGGCATGCATCTTGTCATTGCCACGCAGCGTCCGTCCGTCGATGTCATCACCGGCTTGATTAAGGCGAATATCCCCAGCCGTATCGCGCTTTCCGTCTCCTCACAGGTGGACTCACGTACAATTCTCGACACAGCCGGCGCGGAAAAGCTGCTGGGTTACGGCGATATGCTGTATAACCCTGTGGGTATGTCCAAGCCGCTGCGTGTGCAGGGCTGCTTTGTTTCTGACGGCGAAGTGGAAAGCGTTGTCAATTTCATTAAAAACCAGTCTGAAACCTCTTACGACGAAGCGGTTATGGACGAGATTGAACGGCAGTCTGTGGTCAAAAAGAAGGGCGCGGATATGCCTGCAGAGCAGGGCGAAGTTGCCGCGCCCGGCGATGAAAAGCTGCAGAAAGCGATCGAAGTCGTGGTGGAAGCCGGTATGGCGTCTACGACTTTGCTGCAGCGCAAGCTCAGTCTCGGATATGCGCGTGCCGCACGGCTGATCGATGAGCTCGAGGAGCGCAAGATCGTCGGCCCGTTCGAGGGCAGCAAACCGCGGAAGGTTCTGATTTCCAAACAGCAGTGGATGGAAATGTCCGCCCTGTCCGCAGACGGCGCGCCTGCCGCAGTGCCGTCCGCAGCAGCGGATGCGCCGCCGTTTGATATGGATGATTACGAGGACACGGACAGCGACGATCTGAACTGATCCGATCCACAAAAGGAGTGTAAAGCATATGGCACAGTTCGACCCGCACGACAAAGAGGATTCCGCGCCCGTTCAGCCGCGTTCTTCCCGCCCTTTTAACCGCAAGCTCACATGGATCATCTTAGCTGTGGTTGTGGTTGCGGCAGCGGCTATTACCGTTTCCGAAATGCGCGGCGGCCCCTTGCCCACATGGGACGAGATTTATGAATTGGCGGGTCTGCATGAGGACGCTCTCGACCACAGCGATTGTTTGTCGGTGCATTTTGTGGATGTGGGGCAGGGCGACTGTATTTACATTCAGGCGCCGGACGGCGAGTCCATGATGATCGACGCGGGAGAAAACGGCAACGGCGACAATGTGCTTTCGTATCTGGATACATACGGTACGCGCGCGCTGGATTATGTTGTGTCCACACATCCGCATTCCGACCATATCGGCAGCCTCGATGAAGTGATCCGCGGCTGTACTGTGAAGAATGTGATCATGCCGCGCCTGAGCGAAAGCAATACGCCCGCAACAGCGGCATATCGCAATCTGCTCTCCGCTGTGAAAGCGTCCAAGGCAAAGGTCATATCCGCCAAACCCGGCAAGACGGTGCTGCTCGGAAGCGCCGTGGGAACTGTGCTTTCGCCGCAGGAGCAAAGCGACAATCTCAACAATATGTCCGTTGTGTTGCGGCTCGATTTCGGTGAAGTTTCCTTCCTGTTTACGGGCGACGCGGAGACCCCGATCGAAAAAGATCTGCTTGCCGGAAGTTATGCCGACCGGCTGCATGCCGATGTGCTTAAACTCGGCCACCACGGGTCGAGCACTTCGTCAAGCGCAGCGTTTTTGCGCGCCGTTGATCCGGCGTATGCAATCATCAGCTGCGGCGCGGGGAATGATTACGGCCATCCGCATCGTGAGACGATGCAGAAACTTGCCAAAATGGAACAGGTGCAGGTGCTGCGCACCGACAAGAGCGGCAGCATTCGTTTTTATACAAACGGTGAGGAAATCGAGGTGCAGACGGATCATGAATAAAATCATTCTGACGGTCGACCGTTTGGAGGGGGACGTTGCCGTGTGCGAAACAGCGGACGGCGAACATGTCCGGATCCTTGCTTCTCGCATGCCGGTTGGTGTGCGCGACGGTGTGCGCGTGGGCTTTCGCGGCGGCGTATGGGAGCTGTTGGAAGACGAAACACGCGCAGCACAGCACGAACTGTTTGCGCTCGCAGAGAGCCTTTTTGATGAATAGATCAGAAAATCTGCGTAAAATCCCGAAAAAAGGGCAAATTGCCTATTGCAAAGCTTTTCGCTTTGTGCTATACTATATCGGCAAATCACACGGGTGGGCGTTCTGCGTGCCGGTGGCGGCTGCTTCGCAAAGTGCCGCTGTGCGCCTAAATAGCCTGTCCGGAGGTTAAACTAAGGAGGAAAAACTATGTCAGTCGTATCCATGAAACAGCTGCTCGAAGCAGGCGTCCATTTCGGACACCAGACCCGCAGATGGAACCCCAAGATGGCTCCCTACATCTTCACCGAGCGCAACGGCATTTACATCATCGACCTGCAAAAGACGGTCAAGAAGCTCGAAGAAGCGTACATGTTCGTGCGTGAACTCGCAGCCAACGGCGACGAAATCCTTTTCGTCGGCACCAAAAAGCAGGCGCAGGATTCCGTGCGCGACGAAGCACAGCGCTGCGGCATGCCCTTTGTCAACGCGCGTTGGCTCGGCGGTATGCTCACCAACTTCAACACCATCCAGAAGCGTATCCGCAGACTCGCTCAGCTCAAGAACATGGAAGCGGACGGCACGTTTGACATGCTGCCCAAGAAGGAAGTTATCAAACTCAAGCTCGAAATCGAAAAACTCGAAAAATTCATGGGCGGCATCACCGGGATGAAGAAGCAGCCGGCGGCCATGTTCATCGTCGATCCGCGTAAAGAGCGCATCGCTGTGGCAGAAGCCAAAAAGCTGGGCATTCCGATCGTCGCCATCGTTGATACCAACTGCGACCCCGACGAGATCGACTATGTCATCCCCGGCAACGACGACGCCATCCGTGCTGTCAAACTGATCGCCGGCGCCATGGCAGACGCCGTCCTTGAGGGCAAGCAGGGCGAGCAGCTGACAGACGCTCCCGCAGCCGAGGCAGCCGCGGAATAATCTCTGTCAAAATTTAATATTGGAGGAAACAGTAATGGCATTCACTGCAAAAGACGTACAGGCGCTGCGCGAGCAGACGGGCGTAGGTATGATGGATTGTAAAAAAGCGCTGCAGGCTTCTGACGGCGACATGGAAAAGGCCATCGACTTCCTGCGGGAAAAAGGTCTTGCCGCGTCCCAGAAAAAGGCCGGCCGTATCGCTGCCGAAGGCGTAGTGCTTGCATATAACGACGAGGAAAAGAAGATCGGCGTGCTTGTCGAGGTCAACTCCGAGACCGACTTCGTCGGCAAAAATCAGGTGTTCCAGGCGTTTGTTCTGGATGTAGCTAAGACAATTGCGGCAGAGAATCCTGCCGATGTCGATGCGCTGAAGGAAATGAAGCTCTTCGGCTCCGACAGAACCGTCCAGGAAAACCTGCAGGATAAAGTTCTCGCTATCGGCGAAAACTTGAACATCCGCCGTTTCATCCGCGTGGAAGGCATTGTTTCCACATACGTTCACATGGGCGGCACTGTCGGCGTTATGGTCGAATTCAATACCGACGATGCAACGGCAGCTTCCGATGCGTTCAAAACCATGGGCAAAGACGTTGCAATGCAGATCGCCGCAATGAGCCCGCAGTATCTGGATCCCGCTTCTGTTCCGGCAGATGTGATCGACCACGAAAAAGGTATCCTGCTTGCCCAGATGGCAGAGGATCCCAAAATGGCTTCCAAGCCCGACAAGGTCAAGGAAGGCATCATCTCCGGCAAGATCAACAAGTTCTACAAAGAAGTGTGTCTGCTTGACCAGGCGTATGTCAAGGACGACAGCATGAACGTCGCCAAGTATATCGAGTCCGTGGCCAAGGAATTGGGCGCTTCGATTCAGTGCACCGGCTTCACTCGTTTCCAGAAGGGCGAGGGCCTGCAGAAGAAAGAAGAGAACTTTGCCAACGAAATCGCCAGCATGGTGAAATAATTCCAATCGCAGTTTTCGACAGGGGCGCTGTAAGCGGCGCCTCTGTTTTTTATGTTTCTGAAAATTGCTTGACATTTATGCATAAAAGATGTATAATAATTCCATCAAGATGAATAAGGAGTGCATAATCATGAAACAATTCAAAAAAGTGCTCGCGCTGGTGCTTGCGGCAGTACTCGCGGTTGTAACCTTTGCGGGCTGCGGCGCAAAGAGCAGCAACAAGCTTCTTATGGCGACCAACGCCTCTTTCCCGCCCTATGAATTCAAAGGTGACAGCGGTGAAATCGAAGGTATTGACGCGGAGATCGCGGCGGCCATCGCAGCAAAACTCGGCAAAGAGCTGGAGATCGTGGACACTGAATTCGGCTCCATCATCGGCGGCGTGCAGTCCGGCAAGTACGACATGGGCATGGCCGGCATGACTGTCAACGAAGAAAGAAAGCAGAGCGTCAACTTCTCCGACACATACGCCATCGGCGTGCAGTCTATCATTGTGCCCGAGGGCAGCGACATCCAGACAGCGGACGATCTTGAGGGCAAACAGATCGGCGTGCAGCAGGATACCACCGGCCATATCTATGCAGAGGACGACTATGGTCAGGAAAATGTCACGCCTTACAAGACCGGCAACGATGCTGTACAGGCACTTGTTTCCGGCAAAGTGGACGCTGTTATCATCGACAATGAGCCGGCCAAATCTTACATCGCGGTCAATGCGGGTCTGAAAATCCTGGATACGGCGTATGCTGAGGAAGAGTATGCGATCTGTGTTGCCAAGGAAAACACCGAACTGCTTGACCAGATCAACACCGCGCTTGCGGAGCTGAAGGCAGACGGCACAGTCGACAACATCATTGCCAAGTATATCCCTGCATAATCAGCAAACCCAGAGGGCGGGTCTGACCCGCCCTTATTTTCTTGAAAAGGAGCAGTTCCATGAAAGAATGGCTTCAAT
>CAMOCU010000122.1 GCA_946610835.1 uncultured Clostridia bacterium
TGTCCCAATTCCGCGCCGATTATTCGGTTTGCTTCCGGCACGCGAGCGGTGTTTTTCTGGTATTTTATGTCTGCGTTTTGCTTTATTGCTTTATCCTTCAGCGCAAACCGGGGAATGAACCCGGATTAAATCTGATTCCGTTTGCTATGATCGGCTCGTATTTCAACAGCATGTCCTACGCGTACGAGAGCATTTTTTATCTGATCGGGAATGTGCTGTGTTTCTTTCCGTTTGGGTTTTACGACAGGATTTACAAGCCAGACGCGCCGCTGTACAGACGCATCCTTCTGCCGGTTGTGCTCTCTTTGCTGATTGAAGTATCTCAGCTTTTATTCCGTATGGGAGATTTTGACGTGGACGATATTCTGATGAATGCCGTCGGATTTTATATCGGCTGTCTGCTTCCCGGATGGATTGCAAAACTTCGCTCCAAAAGGACGGCAGGGGAGGAGTCACAGATTTTCTGACCGTCGGCGCATATTGTCTTTCTTGTTTTCATACGATCCTTTGGAGGGATTTGTATGAACAAAAAGAAACGTATGTTTGCATTATGGCTTGTTCTGGCGGCAGTAATCTGCCTGCTTTGTTGGTGGACAGCGCGAAGGAACGCACAGAGCGTCCCTTCGGCGTTGACTGTACAGAACTGTACCGTTGTAATCGACCCGGGGCACGGAGGTATGGACGGCGGTGCAACAGCCGCGGACGGAACGGTAGAGAAAGAAATCAACCTGCAGATTGCGCAAAAGCTCTGCGACCTGCTGCAATGCGCAGGTGTTCCGGTGCGCATGACGCGAACAACAGACGCCTCCATTCACGATCCGCAGGCAACAACCATTCGCCAGCAAAAGGTCAGCGATATTCATAACCGGCTGAAAATCATGCAGCAGGATGACCCGTCTGTTTTCGTCAGCATCCATCAGAATCATTATTCTGCGGAAAAGTATCACGGTACGCAGGTTTTTTATTCCGGCAACGACCCGTGCAGCGCGCTACTTGCCGGGGCGATTCAAACGGCAGTCAAAGAAAAACTGCAGCCGGAGAACATGCGGCAAATCAAGCAAAGCGGAACAGAAATCTATCTTCTGTATCACGCAGTGCGTCCGGCGGTCATGGTGGAATGCGGCTTTCTTTCCAACACGCAGGAAGCGCAGAATTTAAAAGATTCCGGGTATCAGTTCCGGATTGCTTTGTGTATTTATGCGGGCATTCTGGACTTTTTTGAAAATGCGGAGGAAGTATAATGGCAGGAAAAATCAAATCCGTCTACGTATGTTCGGAGTGCGGCCATGAAACGCAAAAGTGGTTCGGCTGCTGTCCATCATGCGGAAATTGGAACACCATGACGGAAGAAGTGCGCACAGCGCCTTCTGTTTGCGGAAAGGGCGCCGGAAACACGCGGGTCACAACTTCCCGTTCACGCGCTGAAAAACTGCACGAAATCACTGCGGCGGATACACACCGGTATCTTACAGGAATGAAAGAACTGGATCGCGTTCTCGGCGGCGGTATCGTTCGCGGTTCACTGGTTTTGTTAAGCGGCGATCCGGGTATCGGCAAATCCACAATTCTGTTACAGATTTGTCAAACTATAAGCGGCAATCTGCAAATACTGTATGTTTCAGGCGAAGAATCCGCCCATCAGATCAAGTTACGTGCAGATCGGCTGGGCGTTACAAACGATAATCTTTCTATCCTTTGCGAAACGGACGTACAGTCCATCATCGAACAGATTCGCACAGAATCTCCGGGGCTGGTGATTATCGACTCCATTCAGACGATGAACATCGAGGAGATCACTTCCTCTCCTGGCAGCATAACACAAGTACGGGAATCGACCAATCTGTTTATGCGTGCTGCCAAATCATTGAATATTCCGCTGATTCTTGTCGGCCATGTGAATAAAGACGGCAATATCGCAGGGCCCAAAGTGCTGGAACACATTGTGGATGCTGTGCTTTATTTTGAAGGGGAGCGCAATCTATCTTATCGAATCCTCCGCGCTGTAAAAAACAGATTCGGTTCCACCAATGAAATCGGTGTATTTGAAATGGGGGACAGAGGTCTGGAACAGGTCGAAAACCCGTCCATGATGCTCATTTCCGGCCGTCCGAAAAATACTTCCGGCACATGTGTCGCCTGTCTGATGGAAGGTTCGCGGCCCATCCTTGCGGAAGTGCAGGGACTGGTTACACAGACAGGATTCGGCAATCCGCGGCGGATGACCACCGGATTTGATTACAACCGAATGTCCATGCTGCTTGCTGTGCTTGAAAAAAGAGCAGGCTATTATTTCAGCAATATGGATGCGTATATCAACGTCGTCGGCGGCATTCGGCTGGACGAGCCTGCGTCGGATCTTTCTGTGGCTATGGCATTGGTTTCCAGCTTAAAAGATGCTCCGGTGCGCGATGATGTACTTGCATTTGGCGAGATCGGTCTTGCCGGCGAAGTGCGTTCCGTAAACGCCTGTGCGCAGCGTGTGCGTGAAGCGGCTCGACTGGGCTTTGCACGCTGCGTAATACCAAAGCATAACTTAAAGAATATTCCCGCGGAGCTTGCCTCTCAAATTGAAATCGTTGGCGTCCGCACAGTGCGCCAAGCATTTGAAGCAGTGATTTAACGCAGACTTCGCTGCAAAACGAATCATTCTTTCCGCTTCTGAATGTACGGTACAGAGCATCGGGGACACAGCATTGCCGTGTTCATTCAATGCAGCCAACTGCGCAAAATAGCCCGTTTTGCGTCATGTTTGCCGTAAGGCAAACTGCGCAAGAACGCCTATTTTGCGAGGGGATTGTTCGCAAACATCCCCGCCAGTTGGCGTTGCCGCAACTACAATGGCGGCGCGTACGTTGCCTTTATCGCGCAGCTGCGGCTTACGACCCACGCAGGGCTGCAGTGGCACGGATCGCGCCGTCGAGACGTGCGGCAGCCCGGAACGGTGGCAAATGCGCGGGCTTCAGCCCGCGCCACCAGCGCAGCACTTTTACTGTTTTTGCTATGGCTGCGGCTTTTGTTTTCGGCTTGATTCCCGCGATGCGCGAAGCGCATACTTTTTCTTGATACTTTAGAAACAACGCGCTCCTGGGCTTTTTGCTGAAAATCCCTTGTATATCAACGTGTGCAGCGTTCATTTTGAGACGAAAGGTGTATAACGATGAAGAACAAATTCTTGATTTGCTGGCGTGCGCTGCAAGCTGGCGACGTCGTGCCGACGCTCTCGTTATACTATGCGCAGGGGATAGCCAACTCAAAGCCCGGGCGCGTAAAATTGAGAACTGCGGCCACTGGCTTACTTTTGGCGCAGAGGGGGACGGTTGGCGACTCGTCGGCGCTGACTTCTGCCGTCAACGGCTCTGCCCCATGTGCCAATGGAGGCGTTCTAGATTGATTATGGCAAAGCTTACTGACGTATGGGATCGTGTTGTAAGCCGTGGGTTTGAGATGTTACATGTTGTCCTTACTGTCAAGAACGTTGCTGCGGATGATTTGAGCGCAACGATTACACGCATTTACAAAGCATATAGCCGCCTTGTCAAGCATGACGCTTTGCGCGGTTGGGCTGGTTCGTTGCGCTTCTTGGAAGTCAGCTATAATTTTGACACGAAAACATATCATCCGCATATGCATATTCTTGTTGCTGTTAAACCGTCCTATTTCCACAGTCGGTATTATGTCAGCCAACAGCTTCTTGCTATGCTTTGGGGTACAATTCTACATGTTGATTATACGCCGCTGGTGCATATCGGCAAGTGTGATCCTGCGTCTATTCTTGAGGTGAGTAAATATTGCGTCAAGCCTTTTGACTTTGCGGCAGTCGATCCGGCGGAACAACTCGGCATTTATCGTTGCTTTGACGTTGTTCTGCATGGCCGCCGCATGATTCAGAGTTACGGCGTTATACGCGAGGTAATCAGGCAATGTAATTATTCTGACGCCTTGGACGATGAACCGGAACGCATATATGATACCGCTGACCTTCAGGATCAATTTGATCTCGTTCGCTCTCATCGTGTCTATTGCTATGATCGCCGTCAAGGTCAGTACAGACTTTCCGCGGATTGACAGTTTCAGGTTTGTCAATTCGGCGCGTTTGGTGTCCGATATATTGTACAGCAGGAGGGTTTTTTTGAAATCTGCATATGTTCCGCCGGATGATTTGCAAGTGCTTTTCCGGCTTCTCACGCCCGAAAATGAGCTTGTTCTTCGTACGAGTCTGGCCACTGGCTTACGTATTGGTGACGTGCTCAAACTTACACCGAAACAGGTTGCTATGGGGCGCTTTACCGTGCGCGAGTCCAAAACAGGAAAATCTAAGAGGGTATATATCCCGGTCGAGTTGCGCCAGCAACTGGCCGGGATTTCCGGTGCGTATTACGTTTGGCCGCATAGGATAGATATTCATCGCCATCGCACCCGGCAAGCAGTCAATGCCGATCTGCGCCGCGCTGCGCTTGCTTTGCGGCTTGATGTGAATGCTACGCCACATAGTGCGCGCAAGCTGTACGCTGTTGAGATGTATAAACGCACTGGGAATCTCGCGGCTGTATCCAAAGCGCTCAACCATGACAATATCAACACTACGATCATATACGCGCTTGCGGATGCGCTCCCGCCGCAGCGGCTGACTCGACGGCGAAAAAAACCCCCGGAAAAGGGGGCACTTGATGTGCCCCGCTTACCGGGGGAATCTTATATACATTTCGCAGATTCTCCATTCTGTGACCTTATCGACGAAAGCCAGACGGTAGATATTCCCATTTCGGCGATCTTGCGCGATTTGCCAATGGTCGGTTTGAGTGTA
>CAMOCU010000123.1 GCA_946610835.1 uncultured Clostridia bacterium
AACAACATAGCCGATGTAATCGTTGGCAAAACAGAGTGGGTACATGTCCACCCCCGGCCGGTGCATGCCAGCCATGCATCCGCTGCCGGCATAGGCCCAGTCGGTGCCGTCCCACGCTTCGTCCGCGCCGAACGCCGTACCCCAATAGACCTCGGGATACAGTTCCGCGCCGTACAGCGCAAACGCAACGCGTCCGCCCAGCTCAATGTAGCCGACCTCGGAGGGCAGCACATGACCGTTGGGGTTGGCGCCCACACGGAACACCTCATTGTCCACAAGCCGGCATTTGACCGCCAGCACAAGCAGATAGTTGGTACAGGTGATGAAAAAATCGGAATGCATGGCGTTGAGCATGGGGGGAAGGGTTTCTTCATTTTGACCGGTATGGCGCAGAATCAGATCCGCCAACGCTTTGCCGTATTGTTTGACAACATAGTGCGGGTCAGTTTCCCCGGCGGGCTTCGCGTCTTCAATCAGATCTGTTTTGCGGCCGATCTGCCCGATGGCTCCGGTGAGCAGAATAAAATTGAAGCCGCGGGCATTGAATTCCATATCCATATAGTACGGATAATCACTGGAAACGCTTGTGTTGCGGTATGAGAACGAAGTGGGGTGCGCTGTCATGTTGATCAGATACGTTGTGCGAACGGATGTGTCCGCGGGGACAAACCGCAGTGAGGCAATGCGCGTGCATTCCGGCACATACGGCGCCTTTTTGTCGCGGATGTAATCTGATCCGTCCAGTGTTGTGTAATAAAAATTGCCCCTGGTCATTGTGTTGTACGCATTGCAGATGGCCTTGACTGTCTGCGCGCGCAGAACCGCCTTGAAGTGACGGTCGTTTTCTGTGCCGGGGATGTCTGTGTCCAGCAGATTGCACACGGGCGCAAGCAGCATGTGCTGCAAGAACGAGGAGCTGACGCCCTGCGTGTCGATTGCGCTGTGGCAGTGTGTGGCGGAAATGTTAATGCTTGCAATTGCGTCTGCGCCCAGAGCAGCAATTACGTCTTTGCGGATTTGGCGGATGTCGCGGCTTGTTACGCCGATTCCATCCACCACGGCAATCGCGACCGCGCCGTCCGCCGCGCCGTCCTGTACGCAGACTGCGCGCACGAACTGGTCGTCCAGCACGTCCTGCGCTTTTGCGTCAGACTGGAAGGAGACGACATTGAGTTTACGTCCCATGTAGTATTTGCCACTTTCAAAATCATCCGGGATAATGCTTTGGCGGTCGTAACCAAGCGACCAGACAGCGCCTTTTTCAGGTGCGGTGCGGAAGGTGCTGCGCCCGGGAAGAATGCCGACGTCCTGCGCGGAATATGCGTCCGCGCTCCGCCAGCGGGGATTCGGAAACACAAAGCAGATTGTGCGCAGCAGCGCTGTCGCAAAGCCGTTGACAGCATTCCACAACCGCTTGTCCGCAGCGGAAGCAGAGGGCGATTCCACACTCTGTGCCGACACGGCAGGTGTGCCGGATTGCGCGGCGGCGGAAATGCCGACGGTGGTACAGAGCAAAGCAATGACCAGTATCCACGCGGCAAATTTTTGTAGTTTCAGTTTCACAGATTCCAACCCTTTCATTATACGGTTAAAAAATTATACCATGCACAGTGTGAAAAAGCAACGGGAGAATACGCAAAAATCCTGAAGTGCGTGTATGGCTTTTATGGCTGTGCAGGGAATTCAGCTGCGTTACACAGCGACTCTGAGCGGCGCAGAAGATCGAGAATTTCAAGATATAATTCGTGTGTTTTGTCCTTATCCGCAAAAAGGCCAATCGGCGTGCCGTGGTCGCCGCGGCGCACATCCATTACATGCCATATGCCGCTGCCGTGGATCTGACCGTCGAACTGAATCCAAGGTTCGTCACACGGATGCAGCGCGGATGCGACATGCACCAGTCCGTCGTTGCGCGGGTCATCGGGATTTTCCCGCATTTGGCTGTTATAACGACGCATGAGATACGACGTGCATTTGAGCAGCGGGAAATTCGTTTTCGCGCTTTCCCGTTTGCCGGTTTCCGATTGAACTACTGCGTTGAATGCATAAGAAAAGTAGTAGATGTGCGGGCAGATTTCAATCAGTGCGTTCAGTTTGCTTGCGCCCTCGTCGCTCAGATCGAACTCTGCGTTGTCCTTGTTCTGTGTATACTGCCGCTTGGCCTGCAGAACGGGTTCGGAATCCTTCAGACCGGGTGTGTTCGACAGGCCGTACTGCTCCAGATGAAAATCTACAAAACTTTTGTCCACAGCAGCGGAGCGGCCGACAAGCGCGGCATAATTGTAGGTCAAAAACTGCAGCATGGGGAGAATTTTGTATTTTTTGGACGCGTCAAAGGCAAATGTTCCGTCGTGCGGCGCGCAGATGGTCACAATACTGCAGATGAGATCTTCCTTGCCGCCGGTGAACAGATCGGACAATTCCGCGCGATCCGTGACCGCCTGTTCGCGCGGATCGCCGCAGCGCAAAAGGTGCGCCAGCAGACGGATCGTGTTGCCGCCGAAGCTGTGCCCGACGAGATGGATTTTCTTTTCTGCATTCCATTCGGGGATCAGCGGCTCGGTGTATGTGCGCCCGTATCGGCGGTGCTTGGCCCATGCGGAATGCGCCTTGCCGTAATCGACACGCGTTCCGGTCAAACGGGCATATAGCTCGCACGCTCTGTCCCATACGCTTGAAATCGGCCCCACGGACGCGCAGTAACATTCCTGACCGAGCGATTCAAGATAAGCGGTCAGCGATCCGGTCGTTGCGCCCCAGTAGGGCATTTTACGGTCAAGTCCTTCGTCCTCGCCCCAGCCAAACAAACCGTGGACGAATACAATCGGGTATTTGCAGGCTTTCTCCATAGTATTTTCCCCCAGATATAGTAATCCTCCGTGTCCCATTATACAGGATACAGAGGATAATTGCAAGAAAAATGCCTTAAAAAAGCAAATTACGGTACGAACGCAGCGTTTGGCGTTACGAGCGCTTTTTTTAAAAGATTCCGGACAGCAACGCGATAGAAACGGTGCCGGCCGCAAGACCGATCCACTGTTTGCGCGAAAACTTTTCTTTCCATGCCAGCAGTCCGATCAGCAGCGTGGCCAGCAGAGCGATGCCGTTGACCAGCGGGAAAAAGAGAATCGCGGGCATGACGCCGGCAAGATAGGTGTTGATCTGGTTGCAGATGCCGATCCCGATACCGCTGAGCGCAACATAAAGAATCGTGGATTTGCGCTTTTGCGCGCAAAGCGCTGTAGTCGGCGTGCCCTTGCGGCGATACAGCAGCGTCAGCGCCAGACAGAACAGTGTATACACGACGAACGCCACCAGCAGGAACATTCCCAGCTGCTGTTTATAAGGCGAGTTCTGGTGCAGTTTCTGCATTACGCCGACCGCGCCGTTAAACAGGAACGCGCCCAGACACAGCGCCAGCCAGCGCAGGCTGGTACCTTTGGTGTCCTGCGAGCGATCGACAGAAAACGCGAACGAGAGCAGCATCAGCGCAACGCCGATATACTGCGCAATGCTGACAGGTTCGCCGTACAGCACCATGCCGGAAAGCGCAGGAATAATCAGTGCGCAAAAGACGATGATGTTGGTGTAGGAGAGCGGGCCTGTCTGCAGGGCGCGCATGTTCAGCAGCGTCATCAGCGCTGTAGCTATGCCGTACAACGCACCCATGACCGTTGTGTAAACCGACGGTACGCACAATTCGCCTTTGACCAGACTGATGATAAACAGCGTCAGCAGCGACAGCGCGGCGGAAAGCGTGTTGAACAGATACAGATCACCGTCGTGCGCCATGCAGATTTTGCTGAAGTTGTTGCGTGCGACGGCGCAGGCAAAAATGCTTGCCACAATGGAAATGGCCAAAAGAATATAAGAAAGCATGTCAGTTTGTGTCCTCCGCTTTGTATAGGATCAGTTCGCTTTGCAGCGCGGCAGGCAGATGAATCTGTATGCCCGCGTTTTGCAGCGTATATCCGTCCAGCAAAAAGGTTTGTCCGCTGTTGTCCAGCGTCACGCGGTACTGTATGGACGGCAGTATGCCGCGTGGAAAGACGGTGATTGTTTCCGTCAGCGGCAGTCCGGCGAGCCGGAACACACCAACCACACCTGCATCGCCGGATTCACTGCATCGTTCAAGGATACAGTCGCCGCACGGTTGTTCGCCATAGATTTCCGGCGTGTGATGAAAGATGCGGCTGTGCGGGATGTATGGACGGATATAGGTTTTGTAGATTTCCAATTCACGGCGAACAAATTCGATTTGATTCGGATTCATCCGCGAGCCGACAGCATGGAAATCATTGACCGTCGGTCTGCCGAACAGTGCGTGACGCACCTGAAAGCCCAGCGATCCCATTGTGTGGCATTCCATGCCGCTGATCAGCCGATCCACGCGTTCGGGCGGCAGCGCCATTGTCATGCCGTTTGTGATTGCGGCGCTGCGCGGCGCTTTTTGCCAGTCGGAAACCCATGTGTGCGAAAACAGCGCGGCAAGTCCGAGGTCTGTCCGTCCGCCGCCGCCGGCGCAGTTTTCAAACACAACGTCCGAAAACTTGTGACGCAGCCGCGCATACATGGCATATACCGCTTTATAATAGCGGGAGATCGCTGCCTGTCGGCCGCCGGCCGTGCTGTATTGTGCAAAATCACGGTAGTTTGTATTGTTGTCCAGCCGGAAAAGATCCAGTTTGTAATCGGTAATCATCCGCGTCAGTTCATGTTCAACATGTGCGGCAACCTCCGGGCGCGTCATATCCAGAATGTTGGAGTCGCCCAGCGTCCAGTCGGGATGCGCCTGATAAAGCTG
>CAMOCU010000124.1 GCA_946610835.1 uncultured Clostridia bacterium
GCGCCGGCGGCAGCGTGGAGGATACGGTGCGGACGATTTCCGCCGCGTCGGTGATCCGCGCAGGCGAGGAAGTGCGGTTCGAAGTACAGGCGGACGGCTTTTTGTACAACATGGTGCGAATCTTAACGGGAACGCTGCTGGGCATTGCCGAAGGCAAGATTGCGCCCGGTTCGATTCCGCAGATTCTCGAAAGCCGCGACCGCTCCCGCGCCGGTGTGACCGCGCCGCCGCAGGGGCTGTATCTTCAGAACGTGATCTATGACGAGGATCGGATGTGAAAACATGGCCAAGAAAGCAAAATCCAAAGTCTCCCGTACAACGCGGATCGCAGCGCTGGCTCTTGCGGTGGTGCTGGCGATCTTGTGCGCTCTGTACGCCGCGGCGCGGACATTCGGCAAGGTGCCGCTGTCCAATCTTGCGGATGTGTTTGTTTCTTTTTCTGCCAAACAGGCCGGCAGTTTTCCGTATCTTGTGGATTCCGATGCGGTGGTGCGTATGGTCAGCGTCGGTTCGGGTATCGAAGTGTTGCGCACAGACAGGCTTGACGTGCTGACCCGTCAGGGCGCGCTGCTGCAGTCTGTACAGCATACCTATACCGCGCCTGCTGTGGATGTGCGCCAGGGACGCACGCTGCTGTATGACCGCGGCGGCACGCGGTATATGCTGCTGAGCAAAACGCAGACGCTGCGCACCGGCGAAACAAAGCAAAAAATTCTGACCGCCGCGCTCGACAACGACGGCAAATACGCAATCGCGACCGTGGGAGAGGGCGATAAAAGTCTGCTCACGCTGTATAAAGATTCGGGCAAGGCGTATTTTCAGTACAAATGTGTGTCCGAATACATCACGGATGTGGCATTTATGCGCGGCGGCGTTGCGCTGACCGTGGCCGGCGTGCAGAACGCCGAGCCGTATTCCCGCCTGCTCGTGCTCGACGTGCGCAAGGGGGAAACGGTGTCTGACACACCCTGCGCCAATACGTCGCTGTTCCACGTGCACACGGACGGCCGCACGGCAGTGGCGTGCAGCAGTTCGATGCTCACGCGTGTGCGCTGGAACGAAAAACTCGATGATTCTGCTTTCGGCAGCGACACACTCCAGTATTTCTGCCCGCAGGAGGACGGCCGCTGCTCGCTTGTGCTGCTGACATACGGCAATGAGCACGACAGCAAGGTGCGCGGTCTGCACAAAAACGGCGAAACAGCGTTTGAAGCGGATTGCGGCGAACGGATTCTGTCCGCCTCGCGCAGCGGCGGCTGTACCGCTGTTCTGACCGACAAGACCGTGCTGACCTATAACAACTCCGGCGCACAGATCGGTACGATCACGCTCACACGTTCCGCGCGGGATGTGTGTCTGTCCGAACGAACGGCTTATGTGCTGTTCTACGACAGAATCGAACGTTTTACCGCGGCCGGAGAACACAAGCAAAAAGAAAAATCCTGAAGCACAGAAGCATTCGCAGGAAATCTGTTTATAATTCCGTTTTGTGACAGATCAGGATATTCAAGGCAAGGCGTCTTGCGCGGATTTGCCGGAAAGGGGGAGCATATGTGGACAAAACGCATAGGGGCTGCTTGCCTCGCGCTGCTGTTTTGCGCGGCGATGCCGCTGTTCGCGTCGTCCGCGGCGGACATGCCGCAGGGCGTTGTGTCGGCAGCGGAGTATGCTGACACGCGCACGGACGTTTCCGATGCGCTGCAGGCGCTCATTGACGCCAACCCCAACCGTACAATCTGGTTCCCGGACGGGGAATATCGTCTGCGCAAGCCGCTGCGCACACCGGCCGATCCGCGAAAAAGTGTGGATCTGCGCCTGTCCGGTTATGCAATCCTGCGCGCGGACGCGGACTTTACAGGCGGCGCAATCGTGCGTCTTGGCGGCAAAGATCCCTTTAACGATACCCATACGCCCGGCAGCAATTACGGTCTGCAGGGCGGAATTGTGGACGGCGCGGGCGTTGCAGACGGCATTGCGATCGAAAGCGGCCGTGAAACGGCTGTTCAGGACGTGGCCATCAAAACCACGCCGGTGGGCATTTATATTGCGCCCGGCGCCAATTCGGGTTCGTCCGATGCAGATGTGCGCCATGTGCAAATCATCGGAACCGGAGGAACGGACAGCGTCGGTATTCTGGCGGACGGATTTGACAACACATTCACCGACATTCGGATCGGATACGTTTATACCGGCGTGCATCTGCGCGCATCCGGCAATATCCTGCGCAACGTCCATCCGCTGTACTATTCGGATTACACAGACTATACCGGCAGCTGCGGCTTTCTTGACGAAACCGGCGGCAATGTGTATGATTACTGTTACAGCGACCAGTTCGGCGTGTGCTTCTGGATGAAAGGCAGCCTGCGCAACGTGTACAACGATTGTTTCGGCTTTTGGTATTCCTCGCAGGGCGGAACGCTGACGGGTTTTCGGGCGGAAGGCCGATTTGATTCTGTCGTGACCAATATGCGCCTGCAGTTCCCGGACGATACGTTCAATACCGTTTTACAGACGGATCGTTTTTTCGGCAAAGGCACTTTTGACAATCTGCAGGTGAGCGGCGCACGGCCGTTGGATTGGGCATACAGGCGGTTTATGCGCGGCCATCTGTTTTGGCTGCTGTTCCGCATTTTCGGATAGAACGCGGTTTTCGACCGTCTGCTGCATAGTAACATCCGAACGAACTGAAACGCAGGCGCTGAGCCTGCGAAATCCGCGGACGGGTTGAACGCCGGGAGGAATTCGGTTGTTTTTCAAATATCCCGATTATTCAAGGAGAATGCCCATGGCAGATTCAAGCTATCTTTTATACATCGTGGACGGCGTTCTGGCGCTGCTGTTTTTGCTCACCGTTGTCAATGCCGTGCGTGTGGGATTGGCCCGCAGTGTGGCAGGAATTGCGGCGTGGGTGCTCGCGGCGGCTTTGGCGCTGCATTTCTGCGCGCCGGTCGCGCAATGGGCGTACGACGCGTTCGTGCAGCCGCGTGTGACACAGGCTGTGCGGGACAATGTGTCCGACATGGCGGACGCTGCCGACACGGTGGATATTACCACGGCGATCCTGCGGGAACTTCCCGACGGGGTGGTCGAGGCGGCGCGCTCGATGAACATTGACGTGGATGCGCTCATGCGCAAGACGTCGTCTTTTGATCCGCATGCCGATCACATTGCGGATGCTGTGGAGCGGGAAGTGCTTGCGCCCATCCTTCTGGCCGCGCTGAAAGCGCTTGCCTTTTTCGCGATCATCCTGCTTGTGACGGCCGTCGTGCATTTGCTGCTTTCGCCCGCGGGCAAGGCGCTGCACAAGCTGCCCGTAATCGGTCATGCCGACCGCGGACTCGGCGGCGTGCTGGGCATACTCAAGGGCGCGGTACTGGTATCCGTGCTGGCGATGCTGCTGCGTGTGGCGGCAGGAATCGTCGGCGGTTCATTCGGTGCGGCGGTGGGCGCATCCAAAATTGTGGCGTTTGTGGCGGACAGTCCGTTTTCGGACGGCCTGTTCCGCTCTTCGTAATAAATTTTCGAAGAAAGGTGCGAGATTTTTCTCGCAGCGAGGTGTGTTATGAAAGGTTTGTTTGAAAACTGGAAGACGATTCCGAATCTTCTGTCTGCTCTGCGGATTGTGATGGTGCCGATCATGGCGGTGCTGTTTGTCAAAGGCTATCCGGTCTGGGCGGTTTTTGTGCTGTTTTTGTCCGGTTTGTCCGACTTTTTCGACGGCAAGATCGCGCGTCGCTTCAACCAGATCAGCGACCTGGGCAAAATTCTCGATCCGCTGGCCGACAAATTGACGCAGATCACTGTGGCCGTGCTGCTGTACATATTCTTCCGCAGCGGAACAACGCCCGAACTCAAGGCGTTCAGCTGGGTGTTCCTTCTGTTTGTGGGCAAAGAATTGCTGATGCTCGTGATGAGCGTTGTGCTGCTCGCGCTCGGGCTTCGTCCCGGTGCGGCAGAGATATGGGGCAAGGCCGCCACGTTTGTGTTTTACGGCGTGATGTTGTTCATCATTGCGTTCGCTCCGGATATCGGCGCGTTCCGCAATCTTTGGACAGCGCCTGCGCTTGTGCTGCAGATTCTTGTGGTTGTGTCTGTGGTGCTGTGCTTTGTCGCGCTGTTCAGCTACACGCCCGGCGTCTACCGCATGCTCAGAGATCGCAAAAAGAAATAATCACGCAAGGAGAAAAAAATGAAACAGGTACTTTGCAGCAAATGCAAAAAACGTCCCGCAATGTTTTTCATCACCCGTGTTGAGGGCGACAAAAGCACGCAGGAAGGGCTTTGCATGAAATGCGCAATGGATATGAACATCGGGCCCATCAAGCAGATGATGCAGAGCATGGGCATTTCCGAAGATGAGATCGACGACGTTTCCGCCCAGTACGACGAAATGTTCGGCGAGGACGGCTCTTTTGAGCCGGGCGGCGCGGGCACGCTGCCGTTCATGCAGAACTTTTTCCAGAACATGCAGGGCGGCGACGCCCAGCCCGAAACGCCTGCCGAGGAGGACAAAGAACCCAAAAAGAAATCCCGGCGCGAAAAGAAACAGCCCGAAAAGAAACGCGAGCGCAAATTCCTGTCCATGTATTGTACGGATCTGACAGAAAAGGCGCGCAGCGGCAAAATCGACCGGATCGTCGGACGCGAAAAAGAGATCGAGCGCACCGTACAGATCCTGTGCCGCCGTTCCAAAAACAATCCCTGCCTGATCGGCGAACCCGGCGTGGGCAAGACGGCCATTGCCGAAGGATTGGCGATCCGCATCGCGTCGGGCAATGTGCCGGTACGGCTGCTGGACAAGG